>CAZBXG010000023.1:0-4666 GCA_964495925.1 uncultured Thiopseudomonas sp. | reverse complement strand
GTCAGACCCAAAGCAATGGTGACAATATTGATCAGGGCATTACGCGTGGTATCGGCCAGACGCTCAGTCACTCCGCATTCACGCATCAGGTTGCCAAACGCAAACATCCCCACCAACGGCGCCGCATCCGGCAGCAGCAGGCCAATCAGCAGCGTTAGAACGAGCGGAAACACAATTTTTTCTGTCTGACTGACATGACGTAACTGGGTCATGACAATATTGCGCTCTTGCTGGTTGGTCAGTGCCCGCATAATCGGCGGCTGGATCAGCGGCACCAGCGCCATGTAAGAATAAGCCGCCACTGCAATCGGCCCAAGCAGTTCGGGAGCCAACCGCGAGGTGACAAAGATCGAGGTCGGGCCATCAGCGCCACCAATAATGGCAATGGATGCCGCTTCGCGCATGCTGAACTCAAGCCCGGGTATGCCCAGCGTGCCAATCGCCAGCGCGCCCAGCAAAGTACCGAAAATACCAAACTGGGCCGCTGCACCCAGCAGCAAGGTTTTCGGGTTGGCCAGCATGGGGCCGAAGTCGGTCATGGTCCCCACGCCCATAAAAATCAGCAATGGAAACACACTGGTTGGCAGGCCGACCTGGTACAGCATATCCAGCAAACCACCAACTTCGGCCATGCCCGCGCCGGGTAAATTGGCCAATACACCACCAAAACCGATTGGAATCAGCAACAGCGGCTCAAACCCTTTACGGATAGCCAGATAAATTAAACCCAAACAAATCAGCAACATGACAGCTTGTCCGGGCTCCAGCTGATACACACCGGTGCCCTGCCAAAGGCTCAGTAACTTGTCCATGGTGCCGCCCTCTTAAGCAATCACGACTAAGCAGTCGCCGACGTTAACACTATCTCCAACCTTCACGCTGATCCCGCTAATGGTGCCACTGCGGAAAGCACGGATTTCGGTTTCCATCTTCATCGCTTCGAGGATGATCATCACATCGCCCTCTTCAACAGCTTGGCCCGGCTGCACCAGAATTTTGAAGATATTACCGGTCAGTGGTGCGCCCTGCGGATCACCGCTACCGTCCACTGGAGCTTCGCTCTGGGCAGCCACACCCGCGCTGGGTCCCAGTGGTTTGATGCCTTCAATGTCGCCGCCTTCGTTAACCTGTACGACAAAACTCTTGCCGTTGACATCAACCGTATACACAGCTGCTTCTGTCTCTCCCTCCGGGCGCTCGTTACCTGTTGGTGCCGGCTCAAACGCAGCAGGGTTATTACGGTTTTCCAGAAATTTCAGGCCGATTTGTGGAAATAATGCATAGGTCAGCACGTCATCGACCAGGCCATCACCACTTGCCAGTGTGATGTTTTTCTCGGTTGCCAGCTGTTGCAGCTCGGCAGTCAGCTGATCCAGTTCGTTTTCGAGCAGGTCGGCCGGACGACAGGTTACTGCCTCTGTGCCATCCAGCACCCGTGCCTGCAATTCGGCATTGAACGCTGCAGGTGCTGCGCCATATTCGCCCTTGAGGACACCAGCAGTTTCTTTGGTAATCGACTTGTAGCGCTCTCCGGTCAAGACGTTGATCACCGCTTGTGTGCCCACAATTTGCGACGTGGGCGTGACCAGCGGAATAAAGCCCAGGTCTTCACGTACACGAGGAATTTCAGCCAACACTTCATCAAATTTGTCACTGGCGCCCTGCTCTTTAAGCTGGTTTTCCATGTTGGTCAACATGCCGCCCGGCACTTGAGCAACCAAAATTCGTGAATCCACCCCTTTCAGAGTACCTTCAAACTTGGCATATTTTTTCCGTACCTCACGGAAATAGGCAGCCACCTCTTCCAACAACTCCAGATCCAGTCCGGTATCACGCTCGGTGTCCTGAAAAATCGCCACCACCGACTCGGTCGGTGAATGGCCGTAGGTCATCGACATCGCAGAAATGGAAGTATCAACGTTATCAATACCCGCCTCGACCGCTTTGACAATCGCTGCCGTGGACAGCCCTGCGGTAGCATGACAGTGCATATGCACCGGAATTTCCAATACTTCTTTCAAGCGGCTGACCAGTTCGAATGCAACGTAAGGCTTGAGAATGCCGGCCATATCCTTGATGGCAACCGAGTCAGCGCCCAGATCCTGCAACTGTTTGCCCATGTCCACCCACATGTCCAGTGTGTGAACAGGGCTGGTGGTGTAGCAAATGGTGCCCTGAGCGTGCTTGCCGCTGTTGTGTACCGCCTGCATGGCGCGATGCAGGTTGCGCGGATCGTTCATCGCATCAAATACGCGGAATACGTCCACACCGTTAAACGCAGCCCGTTCAACAAACTTGTCCACCACATCATCCGCATAATGACGATAGCCCAGCAGGTTCTGCCCGCGCAGCAGCATTTGCTGCTTGGTGTTCGGCATCGCCGCCTTGAGCTGGCGAATACGCTCCCAGGGGTCTTCACCCAAATAGCGGATGCACGAGTCAAACGTAGCGCCGCCCCAAGTCTCGACCGACCAAAAACCGATCTGATCCAGTTTCGAGGCAATCGGCAACATATCTTCAAGGCGCAAACGGGTGGCCAGAACGGACTGGTGGGCATCACGCAATACCACATCGGTAATGCGCAGCGGATTATTGCTGGTCATCAGACGGACTCCATTTTTTGTAATTATCATGCGCGATGGCTGCGGTGCTGTTGCACGGCGGCCTGAATGGCTGCAAGGGTATCGGCATCGGGCATCTGGCTGCCAGCTGCTGGACTGCGGGTCGCGGTAATGCTGACTGCTTCGTGCACAGTCGCACGCTGCAACAGAACGGACATCAACCGTATGCAACCAATCAATAAAACAAGGAAAATAAAGACCAACCCCATGCCGATCTGCATGAGTTCTAGGCCTTCAAGCAAGGTTTGCCCTGAAGTCATAATGGCTCCTTTGTCTACAATACAAGTTTGTTGTCGTTGAAATCTCTTGCAGTAGTTTCTATCGCCCTGCTTGCCATAGCAAGACAAAACGTGGAGCACCTTAGCCTGAACAGTTTATGTAGGCAAACTTTTCAGGCACTACACAGCTGTTCCCCCACCAGTTTGTCGACATTTATCAGTCAAAGCAGGAAGATTGTCGCCAAACCAAGGAAGATAAAAAAGCCGCCGCTATCAGTCATTGCCGTGATCAGGACACTGGAACCCAGCGCGGGATCACGTCCGAGCCGCACCATAGTCATGGGAATCAATACACCCATCAGCGCTGCCAACAACAGGTTGAGGGTCATTGCGGCGATCATTACCATGCCAAGGGCAAAGTAGTCATACAGCAGCCAGGCAACCACACCAATCACGCCCCCCCAAATGACACCATTGATAAAGGCTACAGCCAGTTCTTTACGCAGCAGACGATTGGTATTACCCGTACTGACCTGTTCCAGCGCCATCGCCCGCACGATCATGGTAATCGTCTGGTTCCCCGAGTTACCACCAATTCCGGCGACAATCGGCATCAGGGCCGCCAGCGCCACCAGCTTTTCGATTGAGCCTTCAAACATGCCAATCACCCGCGAAGCCACAAAAGCAGTCACGAGATTAACCGCCAGCCAGGCCCAGCGGTTGGCAATGGATTTCCAGACCGAAGCAAAAATATCTTCCTCTTCGCGCAAACCGACGCGACTTAGCACTTCGCCTTCGGTTTCCTCACGAATCAAGTCAACCATCTCGTCAATGGTCAGACGACCGACCAGCTTGCCGCTTTTCTCCACCACAGGAGCCGAAACCAGGTCATAACGCTCAAACGCTTCGGCGGCATCAATACCTTCCTCGTCCGGATGGAAGGTCACCGGATCTGTCGCCATCACTTCGGCGACCTTCTTTTCAGGGTCATTGACGAGCAGGCGCTTGATCGGCAAGACCCCCTTGAGAATGCCTTCATGATCAATCACGAACAGCTTGTCCATCTGGCCCGGCAATTCCTTGAGCCGGCGCAGATAGCGCAACACAACTTCCAGGGCGACATCTTCACGTACCGTGACCATTTCGAAGTCCATGACGGCGCCAACCTGGTCTTCTTCGTACGACAGGGCTGACCGCACCCGCTCGCGCTGCAACGCATCGAGCGACTCCATCAGCTCAAGCACTACATCCTGCGGCAACTCTGCGGCCAGTTCAGCCAGCTCGTCAGCATCCAGCTCCTTGGCTGCTGCCAGGATTTCATCACCGTCCATGTCGGCCAGCAGTGTTTCACGTACCGCATCCGATACTTCCAGCAGAATGTCACCGTCACTTTCCGCCCGCACCAGCTGCCACAGCGTCAAGCGCTCTTCCAGTGGCAAGCCTTCAAGGATATCGGCAATGTCGGCACTGTGCAGCTCGGTCAGACGCTCACCCAAAGCCGCCAATAGCCGCCCTTGTTCACTGTCTTCGTCGCGGCGGAAACCATGCTCTTCGTCGAGCAGCTGCAGTTGCTGCAGCACTTCCGATATATGGCTAAACCGTTCCTGCAAACGTTCCTGGGGTTTTTTCGTTTCAATGCTGTTCATGAACACCTCCGGGGAAAACGCCTGCACAGACCATTACAACGGCACAAGCGTGCCATGCTAATATCGGATTGTCGTTTGGGCAAACAATCGGCAAAAAAAAAGCTTGCACATAATGCAAGCTTTTCTATATGGCGGACTCAGGAGGATTCGAACCTCCGACCGCTCGGTTCGTAGCCGAGTA
>CAZBXG010000022.1:17853-25552 GCA_964495925.1 uncultured Thiopseudomonas sp. | reverse complement strand
CGTCAGCCGGCAAACTATCGTGCGCTGGAGCTGGAAAGCAACCGAATCAGGCAGCGGGCTTTACCCTTGTCGTTGCTTGAGCGCAGTAACCCGGCAGAGCAAGTCGAAGCCGTATTAAGCCAATGGCCAACAGCGGATGGCTGGTTTGTGCTGCAAGGCAAAGAGCAAAGCATGGTAGTGCTGGTTAATCGTGAAACAGCCAAGGTGCTTGCAGTGGTTGACTTGAGGCCATAGCTGAATCGCTCCATGCCACCGGCCAATGGTGGCAGGTGGCGGGGGAAAATGAGAAAGCACTGGTTATGCCTTGTTTGTTTCTAGCACTTTCTTGCCCAGCTCCGTAAGCCGGTATTTTTGCAAACGGCTGCTGGGTTTGTCGGGGATGGTCATTTCGATCAGGCCAAGTTCGAGGACGGGATCAATATATGCTTTTCTAATATGCTTTCGGTCATTAATATTTAGCTGCTCACGTAGCTCTGTATTACCTAGTTCGCCATGCTTTGAAAGCAAACGGATTACCTGCATAACTGGGGGTGTGACTGGAGGGGTGACTGGGGGTGCGACTTGTCCCGTGACTGGATCGGTGACTTGTCCTGCCGCCTGTTGTTTTTTGTAAAAAGTCGTCCTCACCGCGCCCCAGGTGTAGGCAAACTCAGGCTTGGGCAAGCCTGCTTCAAGGCAATAGTCAATAATGTTTAGCGTGCCGCGCCCCCAGTTTTCGATAAAACCACACTTGTAAAACACGGCGGCCATAGTGGGATTGAAGGGCTTGGACTGGTGAGGCTGGTCGAACAGCTCAATGGGTACTTCGCCGCTGGTTGCAGCTGTTCCTGATATCAACAACGGAATACAGTGTACGCCGAGTCTTGGCCCGACTGAATAAGTACAAAGCCAAAGAGTTTTGGGCATTTCTGTGGTGCTGTAATGCGGGTTGCCTGTGTACTCACTCTCTGGCGAGTACACCACAGCTCGATATTTCACCCTGAAATCAGATAGCGGCCATGCAACCAAATCTGTAATAAATTTTCGAATTTGTACCCAAATGACTATCTGTAATCGCGAGGTTTATGACAGATTGCAAAAGCCAGATTTAAACCTGCTTCCTGGTTGTGATTGTGCAGGCTGAAATCCTTTACTGCCACCACCTGATTGACACAAGCAAACCCTCTACAGATAAAAATACGATAAACTGTTACTTTTACGGCTGTTAGCAGCCACACACCGATCTGATTTTACGAGGTGAGTCATGAAGCTGCGCGTTTTCACCATTTTTTTCTGCGGCTTGCTTCTTGGCGGTTGCCAGCTGTTTCGCGGCCAGGCCGATGCCATGTCCGGCGAGCGTCTGCAAGGCCAGCTCGTACAGACCAGCACAGGCTGGCAACTGACCACTTGCAACAGCGAGACTCAACTACCACTGGAGTTTTCCGGGCAATGGGCAGAAGCACTGGAGCAATGCACGCTGGAACAATCATCAGGTTGCTTTGCCGATCTGGAGATCAAACCCGGACAAGAGCCGGCACAGGTCACCCATGTTCATCGCATGCAAACCGAAGGCCGCAGCTGCGATGATGCCGAGTTTACCCATCTGCAAATACGGGCGTCCGGCAACGAACCTTTCTGGAATATCCGCCTTAACAGCCAGGGCCTTGTTCTACAGCAACCCGGCCAGCCAGCCATTGCCCTACCCTATATTCAGGAGCAGCTGGGCAACGGCTTACAATACATCAGCAGTCAGGCCGACCATCAGGCTTTGCAACTGTGGATCAGCGAGCAGCCCTGTACCGACAGCATGAGCGGCGCATGGCATGCCCTCAGTGCCCGCCTTGAGTGGCAAGGACAAACCCTGCACGGTTGCGCTTACTATGGCGCACAGCACACTTTCAGCCCTTAAATGGACAGCCGGAAGCAACCGGCTCAACCCGACACCAATCAGCATTTTGATCACAACAAGGAGTTACACCATGCTAAGAGTTGCCATTAACGGTTATGGCCGCATCGGCCGCAACATTCTGCGTAGCCTGTTTGAGCGCGGCCTGCACAACAAAATCCAGATTGTCGCAATTAATGATCTGGGCGACCCCAAGCTGCTCACCCACCTGACCCGTTTCGACTCGACCTTTGGCCGCTTCGGTATCAACTGTCATCTCAGTGATGACACCCTGCAGGTCGGCTCGCAAAGCATCCGTCTGCTGAGCGAACCTGAGCTGGTCAACCTGCCCTGGCAGCAGCTGGGTGTAGACGTGGTGTTGGAATGCACCGGTCGGGTGAAAAAACGTGTCGATGCAGAAAAGCATCTGACTGCCGGAGCCAAGCACGTATTGCTGGCCCACCCGATGGACGGTGCCGACCTGACCGTAGTGTATGGCGTCAACCACCAGCTGCTGAGCAATCAGCAAATCGTTTCCAATGCTTCCTGTACCACCAACTGCCTGGCTCCGCTGGCCAAAGTGCTGCATGAGAGCGTCGGTATTGAGCATGGCCTGATGACCACCATTCATGCCTATACCAACGACCAGAACCTGCTGGATAAAAACCACAGCGACCTGTACCGCGCCCGTGCCGCTGCCCATTCAATGATCCCAACCAGCACCGGTGCTGCCAAGGCCATTGGCCTGGTAATCCCCGAGCTGGATGGCCGCCTCGATGGCTTGGCCGTGCGCGTGCCTACCATGAACGTGTCACTGGTTGACCTGACCTTCACTGCCAGCCGCAACACCAGCGTGGCCGAAGTCAACGAAGCCCTGCGCGCCGGTGCTGCGGCTTATCCGCAAGGTGTCATGGAGTGCAACGAAGAGCCGCTGGTTTCCTGTGACTTCAACGGTTACCCGGTTTCCAGCGTGGCTGACATGGCGCAAACCCGCGTTCACGATAATCTGGTCAAAGTGCTGGCCTGGTACGATAACGAGTGGGCGTTCTCCAACCGCATGCTCGATACACTGCTGGCCTGGCGTAGCTAATCATCCTGCTAAAGCGGGCTCATCCGGGACTCGGCGTAAACTCCTGCACCGCAGGACAGCTAATCACGGATAAACCCGCACCCGCAGAAAAGACAGCTTCCAACACCGCAACAGCATCCCGCCATCCATGATGGCGGGACACCAACCCTCCCCCGCACAAGGCAGATTTGGTCCGGACAGGACCGAAGTCAGGCATCAGCGGTTCGTGGCAGCTTGCTGACACGGACAAGCGTCAGCCTGACGCAGCGTCCTGCCCGGACCAGACGCCACAGTGCAAAACCGCACTCTTTTCTGAACCAGCCGCCGCAACCTGTCAACAATGCGGTAGCAATTCATATAGCTAACCACCCTGGAAATGCGGGTTTTCCTGGAACCGGGTTTAAGCTCCAACACCGCGATAGCATCCCGCCATCCATGATGGCGGGACACCAACCCTCCCCCGCACAAGGCAGATTTGGTCCGGACAGGACCGAAGTCAGGCATCAGCGGTTCGTGGCAGCTTGCTGACACGGACAAGCGTCAGCCTGACGCAGCGTCCTGCCCGGACCGCACGCCACAGTGCAAAATCCACACATCAATAATGCGGTGGCGGCTCATTCGGCACATCCTGGTATTGATGTGTCTGCTCATCCTGTCGGGAATGCAAACGCTCCAGTTCCCGCTTGAGCAGATCAATCTGTTTTTGCTGATCTGCAATTACATCACTCAACGTCTGCACAGCATCGTCCTGAAACGCCTGCCGGATTTCCAGCTCGGCCATCCGTTCCTCAAGATTGCTCATGCTGATTGCACCTGCAAGCCGCTAGCGTGTAACGCCCGCAGCATCTCCCGGCGCACGGCATCCTGCTCCGTCTCGCTGTAAGGCTGCGCTACACCACGCCCCCAGACCGGCGCAGGCCAGCTGTCGTCACCGTCCATCCGCACCACCACGTGCATGTGCAACTGGCGCACCACATTACCCAGCGCACCAATATTCATCTTGTCCGCCGCAAACACCTGTTGCATGGCCTGCGCCAACAAACGGGTTTCATTCCACAACTGCTGTTGCTGCGACTCGTCCAGCTCAAACACCTCACTGACATCCGCCACCCTCGGTACCAGAATCAGCCATGGATAACGGGCATCATTCATCAGCAAAACCCTGCACAACGGCAGGTCGGCCAGCCAGCAGGTGTCTTGCTGCAGGCGCACATCCAGTTCAAACATATTCTTACCTCGGCAATCTGCAAGCACGCACTGAGTAACCATGTCGCGAGTATCAGAGCGTGATTAAAAGCGACGGCAACCAGTCTTTATAGAGACAGAAGCCTTCCATCACGCCCTGATAACGTCAGCTAAAACTCAGCGCATCCGCCAGTTAAATGGGTATCGACACGCATTGTAATGCACCGGCAAACTGCTGGTGCCGCAATGCACGCAAATCTTTCAACAGCACCTGCAAATAGTCATGCAGGCGTTCATCCGGTGACAGCTTTTCGCTGTACCTGAGCACACGCTGAAACTCCCGATAATGGTCAGGATCGTTATGCTCAGCACAGGCTCGCTGCTGCAAAAAAGCCAGCTCCGGCAACAACAAATGGCTGCAACCACTTTGCCAGGCGATACAAATACCCGGTGCATCAAAGTCGCCCAGATACACTGCCGGCTTAGCCTGCTGACGAAACTGCTGTATCAATTCCAGTATGCTCTGGCTGTCCCGCTGGTGGCCACGGTAAACAATCAGCGCACCGCTCAAGACTGACGGCAACAGTTGCCGGCCACTGCGATGCAGCTCCAGGCACTGATAGAACATGTCAAGATTTTCCACCACCAGCAGGTGTGTACTGACATCAATATCCAGCTGTGCCAACGGCACATCCAGTACCAAGTCAGCAGGTGGCTGCTGCAATACCGACAAGCTTGCCCCAGCGGAGTTTGGTTGTAACACCAGCAACCGCCCTTGCATCGGCTGACCATGGTTTTTGTTTTCCCGATTACCGTACTGCGCTTGCTCCAAGCGGGCTTGGCCGCTATGGACCTGATTGATGCCCGGTTGCCCCAGCTGCTGCAACAGTTCGTCAATCGCAGCCAATACTGCCGGATCAAAGCGCGCCTGACTACCGGATACCCAGTCAGTCGTTGGCAGCTCATGGGTCTGGCACCAGCGAATCAGCTCGCGCATGTTGCCGCTATCCAGTCGGCGGGTAACACTCACTGCAGTCGCCAGTTTTGCATCAATTTGTTGCAGCAGTTTGTAGCATGGATCATTAAGTCTCATGACATTCTCCTTGTCGTGATGATGGCAGGAGCAAGTCCGTCTGCCCCACAGGCATCCTTAAATAGCGGCCTGCACCTGCAGTTCCAGATCATGGATGATTTTCACATCATTGTCAGGCCTTGCACGCTGTTCCTTATACTCAAGTCGGAACAGCCGCTTGTCACTGGCCGCCAGCCCCTGATACGCAGCAATCACCTGATACAGCCAAATTTCACCGTCCCACTCCAGCGCCGACTCCTGCAAGAAGTCCAGTGCACTGTGCTGATGCTGTTGTTGCCAGACTTGCAAAAAGAAGCTTTCCACATCGTGCTGCAACGCTCGCCGCCGTTCCAGTACCACTTCATGCTCGGCATCCAGCAACACCCCAGCGGCCACCGCAGCCACTGCTCGTGGTTGTGGCGCCGGTGGCAACTCCTGCAGCAACTCGCGCAACACATCGCCATCCTGCAGGCGGTCGAGCGACAGGCTGGCCGCCGCCTGCACCGGCACTGCCTGATTAAACAAGGCAGGCACATCGGTGCGCTGGGCATAGTCGCCCGGTTTAAAGTTGGGTTGCCGCTGCAAATGTTCCAGTACGCCGCGTACCAGACGATTGCGCGCATGCTGCTGCCGAAAACGCGCGAGCAACTCGATCAACCGCTGCTGCACTTCGCGCAAACGACCAAAGTGCTCGCTGACCTGATCCTGCAGTTCGCGCACCAGCAAACTACGCAAGCGCGGATTGCTGCCGCACAGGCTAATCAGCTCGGCGAAGTCGATCATTTTCAGCCCTTCCAGCCAACGCTCAACTTCCTTGCCGGCCTTTTCGTTTTCCGTCATTTTTTCCGGCAAGGTGCTGACAAAGGCAAAGTCGCTATTCAGACGATTCCACAGGCTTTCCAGCCCGCCGACAATACGGCTGTTGAGGTCATCAGCATTTTCGCTTAGGCGGCCAAACAGATAGTCCGCATGGGCATGATTGCCCTGCTGCTGTGCCTGATTGATTTCATTGGCCAGGCGGCGGATTTCTTCCAGAAAATCACCAATTTCCGGATTCACCTTGCGTCGGCGCTCATCAGCGATCAGCTGGGCAATCAGCTGGCGAGCTGGCTCGCCCAGTTTAGGCCCGCTTTGCTCGTCCACATGGGAAAAAACCCGTGCCTTGAGCAGGCTGTTAATCGGCTTTTCCTGCGCCAGCGGGTCAACCGGTTCGCCGTAATAGCTACGCATCACCAGGTCGGCATGACGGCCCAGCAGTTTCAGCCGCTCGACTCCCAGCCGGAACGCTTCGCCCTGATAATCCAGGCTGCTCATGGTAACAGTGCCTCTTGTTGCGCTGCCGGTTCTTCTTCCTGCAACGGGATGCGCTCTTCTTCCTGAATAAAGCGCACCAGCTCCAGCAGGTGATCAATTTTGCCGGTGACAATAAAGTGCAGGCGATCCTTGTGCGGTTGCAACAAATAGCCAAGCTGGCACAAACGGTCAAACACCAGCTTCAGCTGACCACCAACCTCTTCACTTTGCGACTGAAACAGGCGCGTACCACACAACTGCTGTAGCTGCTGGCGCAAGCTGGGGTTGTTTTCAATCCGGGCGGCAATGTCATGCCGGTTGAGCACATCATGTGCGCCGAGCACCCGGTCATTACCGGTGGTGTCCTGCACCAGCTGCATCAGGCTGAGCATCGGCAGCAGGCTGTCGAGGGTTTCCCGCAGCTGCTGGCTGAGGCGATCACGCAATTCCTGGTTCAGCTCCAGCCAGGCCAGATACCAGACAGCACCGTCGGCACTGCTGGCCAGCCTGCGGTTCAGCGGGCGCAAATACTGGTCAATGGCAGTACGCGCATCTTCGTTTTGCAGGCGTGCGTGGTTATGGCTGTCACTGACTGCACACACAAAACCGCCGCCCAGCAAGTATTCGAGTAAAGGTCCGTACTGAATCATGGTGTAACCTCCGCACGTTGTTGCTGCAGCAACTGGCTCAGGCGGCTCAATTGCGGTTCGATGCGCTTCAACTGACTGGGCTGCCCAGACTTGCGCTCAATCAGATAGCGCTGCTGGAATAACGTCAGCACATCCGACTCGGGGTTGGGGAATGCGCCAACAATGTAGATGTTGTTATTGGCGCAAGCGTTAAACAGCTTTTCCACGTTGTGGTAAGCCAGCGTACCGATTTCATCAATCGGCCAGTGAATGGTCACCTTGGCTTCACCCCGTAGCAAACGGGTAAAGGCCAGCAGGTATTTGCACAAAATCAGATAGGCCATGCCGTGACTGGACGACTCCAGCAGCTGGCGGTCATTCCGAATGACCAGATCAGAACCGCCTTCGTTGAGGTGCAACTCCAGTCGCATCAGGCTTTCAAAACTGAACTGCTGGTCGCTGCGCAACAGTTCGGCCACATCCGACAACTGCTTGAGGTAACCTTCTGGCGGCAACTCGCCTGGGTGCTGTTCCCACTGCAAATGCTGTGCGGAAAACGCTTTCAGCGGTTGCCAAAAGCCCAGCTC
>CAZBXG010000022.1:14899-17753 GCA_964495925.1 uncultured Thiopseudomonas sp. | reverse complement strand
TGCCAGGTGTCCATGAAGTCGGCGGCGGCATCACGGATCAGGTCACGCTCAAAAGCTTGTAACGCTGTATCAACAGTGCCCGCCCGCTCGCTGCGCTCGGCCAGTGCCTGTTTCAGGCGTTCCAACCGCTCACGGCAGTCAGCACTTTGCAGCTGCTCGCCTTCCGAGACCGGTGGCAGCTGTGGCAGCTGCTCCACCTGACGCAACAGTTGCTGCACCTGTTCCAGCTGTTTCTGCAAGTCTTGCGACTGCTTGCGCCCCTGTTGAATGTGCTGCTGTTGCTGGCTACGCTGCTGCTGGTAGGTTTCGCTCAGGCTACGCAGGGTCTCGTCCAGCGTCAGGCGCAACTGCCGCAATTCATACTCTTGTGCCACCAGCTGCGGCTTGCGCTGCTGCCAGTCAACCCGGATAAATTCGCGGTAGTCATTCAGCTCTTCGTGTCGCGCTTCGGTATCACGGATACGTTTGCGCAATTCCTTGAGCTTGCTGTCGAGCTGGCTGACCCGGTTCGGGTCAATCCCCTGCTCCAGCAACTCCTGCTTGAGCGCTTGTTCCAGCTGACGAATTTGCTCGTCGTAGCTGCGCTGACGAGCCTGCAGGTTGCGCTCGTGCTGCTGATAGGTTTCTTTGAGCCTGCCCAGTTGCTCGTCCGAATCGGCCAGCTCTTCCATCTTGCGTGCGTTGAAGGCGTCCTCACGCTCGCGCAGCACGGCTTTCTGGCGTTCCTGCTGTTGCTGTAACTGCTGCTGCAACTGCTGCAACTGCTGTTGCAAGTCTTCACGGCGGCGACGTTTAAGCTGATTCAACTCCTCGCGCAACTGATCCAGACTGTTCTGGGCAAACTCCAGATCCGTACGCAAACGCTGACGCTGCTGACGTGCCTGACTGACCTGCTTGGCCGCTTGCTCGCTATTCAGGTTCAGCTGTTGCTGCTGCTTTTCCAGCTGCTCCAACAGCGTCTGCTGCTCACGCACCTGTTGCATCGCATCCTTGAGTGCTTGCGCCAGCTGCTCATCATCACGTGCGTGCGGCGGCAACTCCAGACGGCTCAAGTCCAGCTTGAGCTGATACAGGCTGGCATCAGCGTCCGGCTGCAATTGCGGGTTCAGGTCCGTACGCTCCAGCAGTTCGGCACGGATCACCTTGCCGATACGATGCTGCCAGCCGGGCTGCTGTTCTTGCAAAAAAGCCCGCAAACTGCCCGCTTTTGGTTCACACTGGCGCTGCAGGGCTTCGTACTCCTGCTGGGCGTGCTGCAAGTTTTTGCGCTGGACCGAAACCTGCTGTAAGTGGGCGTCCTGTTCACGCTTGGCGCGCTCCTGGGCCTGAATCAGCGCATCCAGCTCATCGCCCTGCCGGTTAACCAGCTCTTGTGCAGTCTGTACCCGCCCCTGTTGTTCTTCCAGCCTTTCCAGCTCGGCAGCTTCCAGCAAGTTGCCTTGCAGGCGAATCTCCACACCTTGTCGCTGGGCAGTCAATTGCAGACGCTGCTCGTTAAAGCGCTCACGCTCCACATTGACTTCACGCTGGTAATCTTCATCCAGTTCACGACGTTTACGCGCCTGCTCGTCACGCACAGCGTTTTCTTGCTGGCGTACCTGTTCCAGCTGTTCGTCAATCTGGTTGCGAAACTCTTGCAGTTCTTCAGCCAGCTCAAAACGGCGTGATTCAAAACGCTGACGCGAACTGCCTTCGGCTTCACGCAGCAATTGCAGCTCGTCATCCAGGCTATCGCGCTCGGCACGCCATACGCCCAGCTGGGACACGGCCTGCTCCAGCGCCGGCATATCCTTGCCTTCGTATTCGTGATAACGCTGTTCAATATTGTCGAGGGTCAGCTGTACCTGCTGGTATTCACTTTTTACCTGACTCAGCTGATTGTCGGTGGCCAGGCGTTGTTGTTCGTAGGCTTCTTCCTGCTGTTGCAGTTCGCCTTGCCACTGACCCAGCTGCTGCTCCAGATCGGCCCGTTGGCGTTTCAGCTCACCAGCATCGTCCTGCAACAAGGGCTGTAGCTGGGCGATCAGCAAGTCAGTGCCTTCCAGCTGCTGCACCTGCCCGTCCAGCTTGTCGAACTGCTGACGCAAGCCCGACAAACGACGTGACTGGCGTACCTGCTGCACCCAGTCGCGCACTTGGGCGCTCTTGATGCGGGTGGTGGGCAAGTCCACGCCTTCTTCTTCAAAGATGGCGGCCAGCATGGTTTTGAGGGTATCCATCTTGCCCTCTTTGGCATGCACTGCACTGACCAGCTTTTCCACGTGGCGCAAACGATGCGGATTGTCACACAAACTATAACGCAATGCGTCCTGGCGCAGTTTGTTGACCGCCAGCCGGTCCAGTTTCAGGCTGCCAACATCATTCTGGATAATGGCGCGATAATCGCTGATGCTGTCGATTTTGTTGGAAAACTCGATGCTTTCGCTACGCAGGTGGCGAACAAAATCAGTATAGCTGCGGGCATGCAGCTCGCCGTCTTCCTGTTGTTGTAAAAACAGGCTGCTGTCATAAGGGGAGGCGACAAAACGGTAGTCGACACCCTCCTCGGCGCGACGCATCAGCACCGCCATGCACACTGCACCGGATTCGCGGCGATACTCATAAATCAGATAAGAGTCGGCATTGGGCAAATAATAGCGGTCAAATTTCTGCCGGGTACGCGGTACCACTGCATTCGGGCGCTCGCCATAGAACACCGGAATCAACCGCTGTAACGTGGTCTTGCCCGAGGCATTGGTGCCACAAATATTGCTATGGCCCTGTAGATCCAGCTCAACCCTGCCCTGCAGGTGGCCGTTAATCATGATGATGCGTAACAAGTGCGCCATGTCGTCATCCTGAACTGCAATCGAAA
>CAZBXG010000022.1:11973-14799 GCA_964495925.1 uncultured Thiopseudomonas sp. | reverse complement strand
CCACTCAAAATGCCTTCTTCACGCATCAGGCGCAGGGCCATTTGCTTGGCGTCTTCGTCATCCACCTGCTCCACACGGTCGACCAGGCTCAGATCCAGGTTGCCGGGAATAAAGCCGGCACCCAACCCCTGAATTTTGTGCGGAGCAGGCGTCAGTTCCTGACCCGCCTTCGCTTGGGTAATCACTGGTGAGCCGGTCGGCTCGACCGCCACACTGAGAATATTTTTCCCGCACTGCTGTTTGATGTAGCGGGTCACGCCCGTCAATGTGCCACCGGTACCCACACCACTGACCAGCACATCAATTGCTCCGTCGGTGTCGTGCCAGATTTCCGGGCCGGTGGTTTTCGCGTGAATGTCCGGATTGGCCGGATTCTCAAACTGTTGCAGCATGATGTAACTGCCGGGGTTGGCGTCAACCAGCTCCTGTGCTTTGGCAATCGCGCCGTTCATACCTTTAACCGGCTCGGTCAGCACCAGTTCGGCACCCAGCGCCTTGAGGATTTTGCGCCGCTCCAGACTCATGGACGACGGCATGGTCAGAATCAGGCGGTAGCCTTTGGCGGCTGCAACAAAAGCCAGGCCAATCCCGGTGTTGCCGGAAGTAGGTTCAACCAGCGTGACACCCTGCTTGAGCTGGCCACTTTGTTCGGCGGCCTCGATCATTGCGGCACCAATACGGCACTTGACCGAACCAGCCGGGTTGCGCGATTCGACCTTGGCCAAAATGGTCACGCCCTCTGGGGCGATCCGGTTGATACGCACCAGCGGTGTGTTGCCGACACTTTGTGCGTTATTTGCATAAATTTTGCTCATGATTGCTGATTCCTCGGATCGTTTTTTGTTTTGTGCATGCAGGCTTTGCAGGGCGGGTGGCCAAACAAGCAGGCAGCCGCCCTTGCTGTTATAGTTTGGCTATCTAACCATAAGCGCGCGCCGCATGCAGCGGCCAACTTTGCATAACCATAGTCTAAGGGTCACCCATGAAGTTTACCGGCACCTCTTCCTATGTCGCCACTGACGATCTGAAACTGGCGGTCAACGCCGCCATTACCCTGGAACGGCCATTACTGGTCAAGGGCGAGCCGGGTACCGGCAAAACCATGCTGGCCGAAGAGCTGGCCGAAGCGCTGGGTGCTCGCCTGATTACCTGGCACATCAAGTCCACCACCAAGGCCCAGCAGGGGCT
Organism: uncultured Thiopseudomonas sp.; assembly: GCA_964495925.1. GTDB lineage: Bacteria > Pseudomonadota > Gammaproteobacteria > Pseudomonadales > Pseudomonadaceae > Thiopseudomonas. Next base: position 13,611 of record CAZBXG010000022.1, on the reverse strand, counting down.
GTATGAGTACGATGCAGTCAGCCGTTTACGTGACTCCCAGCTCAACTCCGAGCGGGTGCACGACATCAGCAACTACATTGTCAAAGGCAAGCTGTGGGAGGCATTCGAGGCGCAAGAGCGGGTGATTCTGCTGATTGACGAGATCGACAAGGCCGACATCGAGTTCCCCAATGACCTGCTGCAAGAGCTGGACCGGATGGAGTTCTACGTTTACGAGACCGACCAGACCATCAAGGCGCAGCAGCGGCCCATTATCATCATCACTTCCAACAATGAAAAAGAGCTGCCGGACGCATTCCTGCGCCGCTGTTTCTTCCACTACATTGCCTTCCCTGATGCGGATACCCTGCGCCAGATTGTCGATGTGCATTACCCGGATATCAGCCAGCAGCTGGTCAGTCAGGCACTGGAGATTTTCTTTGATATCCGCAAAGCGCCGGGGCTGAAGAAAAAGCCATCCACCAGTGAGCTGGTCGACTGGCTCAAGCTGCTGATGGCCGACCAGATTGACGTCGATACCCTGCGTGAGGCCGACACCAACAAAGCCCTGCCGCCGCTGGCCGGTGCGCTGGTGAAAAATGAGCAGGACATCATGCTGCTGGAGCGTCTGGCTTTCATGAATCGTCGCGGACGCTAACCTGCCATGTTGCTGAACCTGTTTCACGAATTGCGCGCTGCACGTGTGCCGGTATCGCTGCGCGAACTGCTGGACCTGATCGCAGCGCTGGAACGCAATGTCGTGTTTGCCGACATGGACGAGTTTTACTATCTGGCCCGTGCCGTGCTGGTCAAGGACGAGCGCCATTATGACAAGTTCGACCGTGCGTTTGCTGCCTATTTCAAAGGACTGGAAAATCTGCAGGAACATATCGAGGCGCTGATTCCCGAAGACTGGTTGCGCCGCGAATTCATGCGCCAACTCAGCGATGAAGAACGGGCACAAATCCAGTCACTCGGCGGTCTGGACAAGCTGATCGAGACCTTCAAGCAACGCCTGAAAGAACAGCAGAAAAAACATACAGGCGGCAACAAGTGGATCGGCACCGGCGGTACCAGTCCATTTGGCTCCGGCGGTTATCACCCCGAAGGCATCCGTATTGGCGATGCTGGTGAGCGGCAAGGCCGTGCGGTCAAAGTCTGGGAGCAACGCGAATATAAGAATCTGGACGAGGACGAACAGCTCAATACCCGCTCCATTCAAATGGCCTTGCGCCGTTTACGCCAGTTTGCCCGTCAGGGAGCTGCCGAAGAATTTGACCTGCCCGGTACCATTGAGCACACCGCACGTGATGGTGGCCTGCTCAATATCCGCATGCGGCCAGAGCGGCGCAACACGGTCAAGCTGCTGATCCTGTTTGATATTGGCGGCTCGATGGATGCCCATATCGAAGAGTGTCAGGCGCTATTTAGTGCTTGCCGAACCGAGTTCAAGCACCTGGAGTATTACTACTTCCACAATTTCCTGTACGAATCGGTATGGAAAAACAACCAGCGCCGAAACAGTGAGCGCACGCCGACTTATGACTTGCTGCATACTTATGGCAGTGACTGGAAAGTGATTATTGTGGGCGATGCCAGCATGGCTCCCTACGAAATCAGCCATGCGGGTGGCAGTGTCGAGCACTGGAACGAAGAGCC
>CAZBXG010000022.1:7964-11873 GCA_964495925.1 uncultured Thiopseudomonas sp. | reverse complement strand
TCTGGGTGTTGCGGTAGGCATCAGCGCTTCGTGGCAGTTTACTGCCGCGGACCAGCGTCAGCCTACTGCAATACCCTGACCGGTCCGAACCTTCTTTATACGAAGACAGGGTATTTCCGCTATATTTCGCCGACTGGTCCTATGTGGCTTGTGTGATTCACCAGTCTGCGTTATTTCTTACCCTGCGCCAGTACCTCGCCATCTCGCCACAATACCCACTCACCCGGTTGATACAGATGCCACTGCTCGTTGTCCGTTAACGGCTCGGTGGCGATAACGCTCACCACATCATTGGGGGTGGTTTCTGCATGGAAGTCTACGGTCAGGTCGGCGTCTCTCAGGGTTGCCGGCCCGAAAGGAGCGCGACGGGTAATATGTGCCAGTTTGGTCGAGCAATAGCTAAACAACCAGTCGCCATCACTGAGCAAGCAGTTGAACACACCGAGTGCACGATATGCTTCACAGGCGGCCACCAGTACCGGCAACATCTGTTCCGGCTCCGGCGCACTGGCAAACTGGACCCGCAAACGGTTAAGCAAATCGCAAAATGCGGCTTCGCTATCGGTATCACCAATCGGCTGATAAAACCCTGCTTCGGGCGAAAAGTTGGCCAGCTGCCCATTATGGGCAAAGCACCAGTTGCGTCCCCACAACTCTCGTACAAACGGGTGAGTGTTGGCCAAGTTAACCGCTCCGACATTGGCCTGACGGATATGACCAATAATCGCCGTGCTTTTAATCGGATAACGCTGTACCAGCCTCGCCACTTCTGACTCGGCACTGGCCTGCGGGTCCTGAAACAGGCGCAGGCCACGTCCTTCATAAAAACCGATGCCCCAGCCGTCACGATGCGGGCCGGTACGACCGCCACGCTGCATCAGGCCGGTAAAGCTAAAGACAATATCGGTCGGCACATTGGCGCTCATGCCCAACAATTCACACATGGTTGCTCCCTAACGCTCGGCAATAATGCCGGAGTTGGCGGCTTCTACCTGTCGCCGCGCTTCCAGCAACTCGCTCAGGACCGGCTCACACGGCCCCGCAGCATCCTGTTTTTTATTGTCTGTACCAGACTGTGCTGCTTTCGCTTGCGCCGCCGGTTTCAGCCAGAAATGCTCAATCAGGAAGCGTACCACGGCAAATGCCAGATAAGCCGCAAAGGCCAGCGTGCCATACAGCATGATGTCGGCCAGTGCGCGCCAGGCGTCATTGTTGACCTTGAAGGCAATATCCATCGCAGCCATCGCCAGCGACGGCACCCAGGCTGTACCATTGGGATCAACCAGTGTCGGACTGAACAACAGCACCGCAACCGCTACCCACAGCGGCTCACGCAGATAGCGCCACATCCAGCGGGTGAAAAAAATCCACACCCAAAAGCAGCCAAGGGCCGCGACGCCATATAGCACCCAGGCCAGTTCGTATTCGTTGGTAATCATGCCGAGCTCACAGATAAACAAGGAGCATATGATAGCGAAAACTACGGTTGTCGGTAAGGCTGCCTGTCGCTAGGCTGGTTCGCAGCGCCTATAAACGCCAGGCGCGCGCCACGGCCAGTAGCAAAGCGGCAGCCAGACAACCAATCAGCGGCAGCCAGCCCCAGTGCTGCCAAACCCAGCCCATGGCATAACCCAGCACACTGGAACCCAGATAATAAGCACACAAATACAGTGCCGAAGCCTGTGCCTTGGCCCCACCCGCCCGCTGCCCGACCAGCCCGCTGGCCACGGCATGAGCGGCAAAAAAACCGGTGGTAAACAACGCCAAGCCGCCAATAATCACGGGTAACAACGACACCAGACACAGTAACGCTCCCAGCAACATCAGTACCAGCGACCCCAGCAAAATAGACTTGGCTCCTCTTTTACTGACCAGTTTACCCGCTGCGTTGGAGCTCCAGATGCCGAGCAAATACACTAAAAACAGAAAACCGATCAGAGTGCCGGACAGACTGAACGGCTCGGCTGACAGATAAAAGCCGATGTAGTTGAACAGGGCAACAAAGCTGCCCATCAACATAAAAGACAAGAAAAACAATCCGCGCAAATCGGCATTGGCCAAATGGCGGGAAAAATTGCCCAGCAGTCCCTGTAACGACAGTGGCTGGGCGACAAAATGACGAGACGGCGGCAACAGCCAGATAAACAACACCGTGGCCAACAGCCCCAAACCGGCAATCCCGCCCAGCGCCAGCGCCCAGCCGCCCAAGTCACTCAGCACGCCAGTCAGCAAACGGCCCAGCAATCCCCCCAGCGCCGTACCGCCAATGTACAGGCCCATTGCCACCGGCAAGGATGCCGGATCAAATTCTTCACCAATATAGGCCATGGCCAGCGCCGGCAATCCGCTCAGGGCCAGTCCCAACAAGGCTCGCAACACCAGTAACAGATGCCAGTCAGTCACCACCGCTGTCGCCAGCCCCAGGCAACAAGCCAGCACCAGTGCTGCCACCATCACCGGTTTGCGCCCCCAGCTTTCGCTCAGCGCACCGGACAACAACAATCCGCCCGCCAGACCAAAAGTAGTGACTGAAAGCGCCAGACTGCTGCTGGCCGAAGACACGGCAAAATATTCCGCCAGCTGTGGCAATAGCGGCTGCACGCAATACAGCAGGGCAAACGTGGCAAAGCCACCACAAAACAGTGCCAGCGTGGCACGCGCGTATTCACGGCTGTCGCGCACGATAAAGTCGTCAGCAGTCATTGCCTGTCCGGAATGTACAAATCATTTGGCCTGCGTATCTGGTCATCAAGTCTTATCCCATTACAGATATGGACCAGCAAAGTGTAACGGCAAAATCACAAGCAAGCTATCAGTCAGGATTTACAAGCTCACCTGCTCAACCAGTGCAAACGCCGGTTCCTCATAGGGGTGGGCTGCGCGCAGCGCCTGCACCACCTCAGCCGATACGGCATGCGGCACCAGCATCTCCACCCGCCACTCCGGCAACTGCTCCAGCTTGCCCTGCTCACCGACAAACGGATTCGCTCCGGGCAATGGCTGAAACTGGCCTTGCCCCAAGACCTGCCAGCAACAGCGCTGATAGTCTCCTTGTCGGCCTGCTCCGGCGGCAAATACGGCTTCCTTGACTTGCTCCACATGAGACTCGGGCACATAAAAAGTCAGCGTGTAATTCATCGGCCTCTCCACCGTTAATCACCAGACAACACAATACTGCACTTTGCCAAACGCATGCACCAAGTTAATATATATCAAAATAAAGTTTATGGAGACTAGCGTACATGATCGCTCCCCGTTTTGCCCCGCTGGCTTTTGCCATCCTGATGTCACTGTATATGGTTTTCGGCATGACATTCGTCATCACCTGGGTAAACACCGGGCTAGGCGGAGATTTTATTTTCCGTTGGGGAAAGGCTTTTATGGTGGCCTGGCCGATTGCGTTTTTACTGGTACTGGCTGGTGCACCACGCATTCGCAAGCTGATTGAAGGACTGGTAGTCAAACCACAGTAATTACCGCTGCCAATGCCACCGGCATACCCCACCTTCCACCAGTCAAACCAGCCAACACACAGCGACAGCACCCCGTCGCAAGACGGGGCAAGACTTCCCGCCCACACAAGGCAGTTCGGGTCGGTCAGGGTATTGCGCAGGCATCAGCGGTTCGTGGCAGCCTGCTGACACGGACCAGCGTCAGCCTGCAGCAGTACCCTGATCGGCCCAGCCGCCACAGTGCAAAGAACTCAGCGCAACCCAAGCAGTGTCGCCTTCCCCAAACCAACCCATGTCATCAGGTATATCTCCGCTTCGAGCAACCCATTAGGCATGACACAGCGACAGCACCCCGTCGCAAGACGGGGCAAAACTTCCCACCCGCACAAGGCAGATTCGGGCCGGTCAGGGTATTGCGCAGGCATCAGCGGTTCGTGGCAGCCTGCTGACACGGACC
>CAZBXG010000022.1:0-7864 GCA_964495925.1 uncultured Thiopseudomonas sp. | reverse complement strand
CGGTCAGGGTATTGCGCAGGCATCAGCGGTTCGTGGCAGCCTGCTGACACGGACCAGCGTCAGCCTGCAGCAGTACCCTGATCGGCCCAGCCGCCACAGTGCAAAACACCACCGCCCCAGCCACCACAGTGCAAAACCCAGCTTACAGTCGACGCAAAATCACGCTACCCACGGAGTAGCCTGCACCAAACGAACTGATCACACCCAGAGCATCGACAGGAAGGTCATCCTGATGCAGGTGAAATGCAATAATGGAACCCGCAGAACTGGTATTGGCATAAGTATCCAGAATCACCGGTGCTTCTTCTACTGTCGCCTCACGCCCCAGCAGACGGCGGGTAATCAGATGATTCATGCTCAGGTTAGCCTGATGCAGCCAGAAACGGCTGACCTGCTGTGGCTCCAGCTGGTTGGCTTGCAGATGCTCATCAATGATCTGCGCCACCATCGGACACACATCACGGAACACCTTGCGGCCTTCCTGCACAAACAACTTGTCTCGCGCGCCCACGCCTTCTTCGTCACAACGGTTGAGGAAACCAAAGTTGTTACGAATGTTATTGGAAAACACGGTTTTCAGCTTGCTGTCGACCACCAGCCACTGATGTGTCGAAGTGGCCAGTTCAGCATCTTCCAGCACCACTGCAGTACAGGCATCACCAAAAATAAAATGGCTGTCGCGGTCACGGAAGTTCAGGTGTCCCGTACAGATTTCCGGGTTGACCATCAGCACCCCACGCGCCTGGCCACTTTGAATGGCGTTGGCTGCATTCTGGATGCCAAAGGTCGCTGAGGAACAGGCCACGTTCATGTCGTAGGCATAACCTTCAATGCCCAGTTCCTGCTGCACCTCGATGGCAATGGCCGGATAAGGACGCTGCAAGTTGGAGCAGGCAACAATCACCATGTCGATATCAGCAGCAGTTTTGCCGGCACGATCCAGCGCCTGACGTGCCGCTGCTACGGCCATCTCGCACAATACGCTGGGCTCGTCATTGCTGCGTTCGGGGATGCGCGGAGCCATGCGCTGCGGATCAAGAATGCCCTCTTTGTCAGTGACAAAACGGCTCTTAATACCGGACGCCTTAACGATAAACTCAGCACTGGACTCCGGCTGCTCAGCCAACTCACCACTGGCAATGGCAGCAGCGTTATCAGCATTGTACTGACGCGCCCACGCGTTGAAGGCAACAACCAGTTCTTCGTTGGAAATACTTTGGGACGGCGTATACAGACCGGTACCGCTCACCACAACCTGCTTCATAATCTACTCCCGTGCGGTTTTGCGCCGCTGCACATTAATGGGGGAATCGGCGACAAAATGACTCGCCCAACAAATTTGGTCAAGTATAGCCTTGTTGTCGCCGCTTTTGTCAGTAGCAAACAGGTTTTGGAAAGCCCGGAACTACAACCTGTTGATCTGGTATGTGCTGCCAGACGCTGCTCTAGCTATTTTCAGTCTTCCGTCACATCCACCAGGCGCAACTCTTTGGGCATCGAGAAGGTTACATTCTCCTGCCGACCATCCAGTTCTTGCGCCACCTGCGCGCCCCACTCGCGCAACTGGCTGATCACTTCCTGCACCAGCACTTCGGGAGCCGACGCACCAGCAGTGACGCCAACCCGTGCATTGCTGGCAAACCATTCGCGCTGCAAGTCCGCTGCCCCATCAATCAGATAGGCAGGTGTACCCATGCGTTCGGCCAGTTCGCGCAAACGGTTTGAGTTGGAGCTGTTCGGACTGCCTACCACCAGCACCACATCGCAATCGCTGGCCAGCTGCTTGACCGCATCCTGACGGTTTTGTGTGGCATAACAAATGTCATCCTTGCGTGGCCCGCTGATCGCCGGAAATTTCTCGCGCAGGGCATCAATCACCCGGCTGGTATCATCCATCGACAACGTAGTCTGGGTAACAAACGCCAGGCTGTCCGGGCTATTGACTTGCAAGCGGGCTACGTCGTCCTCGTTTTCAACCAGATAAATCCGGCCACCGGTGCTGTCGTCATACTGGCCCATGGTGCCTTCCACTTCCGGGTGCCCGGCATGGCCAATCAGCACGCATTCACGGCCATCACGGCTGTAGCGCACCACTTCCAGGTGCACCTTGGTCACCAACGGACAGGTGGCATCAAACACTTTCAGACCGCGGCGCTGTGCTTCATCCTGCACTGCTCGTGACACGCCATGCGCGCTGAAAATCACAATTGCGTCATCCGGCACCTGATGCAGTTCTTCAACAAATACCGCGCCACGGTTACGCAGGTCTTCGACCACAAACTTGTTGTGGACCACTTCATGGCGCACATAAATCGGCGGCTGAAACACTTCCAGTGCACGATTGACGATTTCAATGGCACGGTCCACCCCGGCACAAAAACCACGGGGATTGGCGAGTTTGATTTGCATGTTGGCAGGTTCCTCAATCGCGCTTTGAGGCGGAAGCCAAGCGCACTACAAATTTTTCTAAAGTTTGATCCGCTCAATCCAGTAGCGGAATATTTTCACGGTACACCAACAGCACGATAACCCGAGCGGATTCTGATTCAGGCGTTATAGCCCTTCACTACCAACTTTCTGCACGTCACTGCGCCTACAACTGTCGGCACGCCTGCATCCGGAAAGGTTTCCAGCAGGGATACCATTGCTGCTCGCAAGTTTTCCAAATGATTACGCACAAAACCTGTCGGCAACTGTTGCTGCAACAAATAACTGGCAAGCGCCTGCAAGGAGCTTTGTGCCTTGCGGGTAAAAGATATCTTCATATCCCGAGTTTTTTATAAACCCCGGCAAAAGCTTCCTCAACCGGGAGCGTATCGCCCTGCTCCAGTTGTTGCTGGCTTTCTTCAAGATCCAGCTTCAGCTTCTGCTCTTGCAGAAACCGCAGCAGATCTGCATGCTCCACAACCGGTCTGCCCTGGAAAACCCTGCGCGCCAGCTCGGCAAGATAGGGATTTTCAATCTGGATGCTGTACATGGTCATGCCCTCCTGACTCACCGGTAGTATAGCAAGCGATCAAATAGGGTTTTCCACCTTGATGATCTCAACCTCAAAGGTGATGTCGCGACCGGCCAGCGGGTGATTGAAGTTGATCACCACTTCGTTGTCGTCGAAGGATTTGACCACGCCGGGCATTTCGTTTCTGCGTGCATCCTGGAAAATCACCAGCATGCCTTCTTCCAGTTCCATGTCGTCAAAGTCCTTGCGCGGCATGGTTTGCAGGTTGCCATCATTACCGGGGCCAAAACCGCGCTCTGGCGGAATTACCACCGTGCGTTTGTCACCGGCCTTGAAGCCAAACAGTGCCATCTCGAAACCGGGCAGCATGTTGCCGTCACCGACGGTAAAAGTGGCCGGGTCCTTGTCGAAATTGCTATCGACCACATCGCCGTTATCCAGTTTGAGGGAAAAATGCAGGGTTACGGTGCTATGTTGTCCAATGCGTTGCTCAGTCATTGCTTTGCTCTTTTTTGTTCACAATCATGTCCATAATCAGGATGCCGGCACCCATGCTAATCGCGCAGTCAGCAATATTGAAGGCCGGGAAAAACCAGCGGTTTTGCCAGTGCACCAGAATGAAGTCGACCACATGACCCAATACCACGCGGTCATACAGGTTGCCCAGTGCGCCGCCCAGTACCAGTGCCAAACCGACTGCCAGCAAACGCTCGTGGCTTTTCAGCCGTTGCAGCCAGACCACCAGTACGGTGCTAGCGCCCAATGCAACCAGCGCAAAAAACCAGCGTTGCCAACCACCCTGATCCGCCAAAAAGCTGAACGCTGCACCCTTGTTATAGGCCAGCGTCCAGCTGAACAAATCGGGAATCACCACAATTTGTTCATACAGTGACAGGTTATGCTCAAACCAGTATTTACTGGCTTGATCAAGAACAACCACCAGCGCACTGAGCCACAACCAGACCAGCTTGCCGGCCTTAGGCATAGTGGCGTACCTCGCCTGCACCCTCGATATTGTCAACGCAACGCACGCAAATCGACGGATGCGCCGAATTGCTGCCGACATCGGCACGGTGGTGCCAGCAACGCTCACACTTGGGCTGTTCGGATTTCACCGCCAGCAAACGCAGACCTTCTACCTCGGTGATTACTGCATTGTCTGGTGCGCTGGCCAAAGGCTGCACACTGGCCGTGGAAGTGATGGTGACAAAACGCAGCTCGTCACCCAGTTTAGCCAACAGTTCAGCCAGCTGCGCATCGGCATACAGGGTGACTTCGGCTTGCAGGTTGCCGCCAATTGCCTTGGCATTACGCTGGTTTTCCAGTTCCTTGTTAATCGCATCCTTCACTGCCATGACCTGTTGCCAGTAGCTGTTGTCCAGCTCGGCAGTTTCCGGCAGACGGCTCAGGCCCTCATACCAGGTGTTCAGCATCACCGACTCGTTACGCTCGCCCGGCAGGTGCTGCCAGATTTCTTCGGCAGTAAAGCTCAATACAGGGGCAATCCAGCGCACCAGCGCCTCGGCAATCTGGTACATCGCGGTCTGACAGGAGCGGCGTGCCAGGCTGTCGGCACCCGTGGTGTACTGACGGTCCTTGATGATGTCCAGATAGAAACCACCCAGCTCCTGCACGCAGAAGTTGTGTACTTTCTGATAAATGTTATGGAAGCGGTATTCCTCATACGAATTGACCACCTCGTCCTGCAAACGGGCAGCAGCATCAACGGCCCAGCGGTCCAGCGCCAGCATTTGTCCAGCCGGCACACTATGTTGGGCCGGATCAAAACCGTCCAGGTTGGATAACAGGAACCGCGCCGTATTACGGATGCGGCGGTAAGCGTCGGCGCTACGCTGCAGAATGGTCTTGGAAACCGACATTTCACCGGAGTAGTCGGCAGATGACACCCACAAGCGCAGAATATCCGCACCCAGACTGTTGGTGACCTCCTGCGGGGCAATCACGTTGCCGACCGACTTGGACATCTTGCGGCCTTTCTCGTCCACGGTGAAACCATGGGTGAGCAAACCACGATAAGGCGCATGGCCGTCCATTGCGCAACCCGTCAGCAACGACGAGTGGAACCAGCCACGGTGCTGGTCAGAACCTTCCAGATACAGGTCGGCGCGCGGCCCCTGCTCATGACCCTGCGAGTGGGAACCGCGCAGTACATGGCTATGGGTGGTACCGGAGTCAAACCAGACATCCAGCGTGTCGGAAATCTTCTCGTAATCGGCTGCCTCTGCGCCCAGCAGTTCAGCCGCATCAAGACTGAACCAGGCTTCGATGCCTTCTTTCTCGATGCGTTGCGCCACTTGCTCCATCAGCTCGACAGTGCGCGGATGCAGCTCACCGGTCACCTTGTGCAGGAAGAACGGAATCGGCACGCCCCAGCTGCGCTGACGGGAAATACACCAGTCCGGACGACCGGCGATCATGCTGTGCAAACGGGCCTGACCCCAGGCCGGGGTAAACCGGGTTTGCTCAATCGCATTCAGCGCACGCTCACGCAGACTGTCACCGGCAGCGACCTTGTTGTCCATGCTGACAAACCACTGCGCCGTAGCACGGTACACCAACGGCGTTTTATGACGCCAGCAGTGCATATAGCTGTGGCGAATGGTTTCGTGCTTGAGCAGCGCGCCACACTCTTGCAGTTTTTCGACAATATTGGCGTTGGCCTTCCAGATAAACTGGCCGCCAAAAAACTCCAGCTCCGGCTCAAACACGCCATTGCTTTGCACCGGACGCAAAATATCGTCCTGATGCATGCCGTATTTCAAGCAGGTGTAGAAGTCATCCTCACCGTAGGCTGGAGCCGAGTGAACAATACCGGTCCCTGCATCCAGCTCGACATAATCGGCCAGATACACCGGTGATGGACGCTCATACAGCGGATGCTTAAAGTTAATCAGTTCCAGCTTGTCGCCGGTGGTACGGGCAATGATCTCGCCTTCCAGACCGTAACGCTCCAGAGCGCCTTCAACCAGGGTTTCAGCCAGCACCAGCAAACGGTCGCCGACATCAACCAGCGCATAAATGGCTTCAGGATGAATGTTCAGCGCCTGGTTGCCAGGAATGGTCCAGGGCGTAGTGGTCCAGATCACAATCTGCACCGGTTTGCCAATTTCGATTTCAAAAGCGGTGGCCAGCTTCTCCGGCTCGGCACAGGTAAAGCCGACATCAATCGCATCGGACTGTTTGTCCTGATACTCCACCTCGGCCTCGGCCAGCGCGGAACCACAGTCAAAACACCAGTTGACCGGCTTCAAGCCCTGAAAAACAAAACCGCCTTCGACCATTTTTGCCAGCGCACGAACAATGCCCGCTTCGTTAGGAAAGTCCATGGTTTTATAAGGATTGTCCCAGTCACCCAGCACACCCAGCCGGATAAAGTCGGCTTTTTGTCCTTCAATCTGCTCGGCAGCATAGTCACGACACAGCGCCCTTACTTTGTCAGCAGGCAGATTTTTGCCGTGTTTGACCTCCACCCGGTGCTCAATCGGCAAACCGTGACAGTCCCAGCCCGGCACATAGGGCGCGTCAAACCCGGACAGGGTTTTGCTGCGCACAATCATGTCCTTGATCACCTTGTTGACCGCATGCCCGATGTGAATGTCGCCGTTGGCGTAGGGAGGGCCATCATGCAGGATGAACTGCGGACGGCCTTTGCCCTGCTCGCGCATTTTCTGGTACAGGTTGATGCTGTCCCATTGCGCCAGTGTTTGTGGTTCACGGGTAGGCAGACCGCCCCGCATGGGAAATTCGGTCTGCGGCAGGTTCAACGTGGTTTTATAGTCGGTCATGGTGATTCCAGGGTGTTTTGATTCATTGGTGTTAGGTGGCAGCGCGTTGCTCAGACCCGGTGTTGCTTCCAGTACTCCCGCGCAAATCGTATATCTTCAGCAATGGCTGCCTGCAACTCCGGCAGCGTGGCAAATTTCTCTTCGTCGCGCAGCTTCTGGCAAAACTCAACCGCCAGCCGCTGCCCGTACAGTTCTTCACTAAATTCCAGCAAGTGTACTTCCAGATGGGCAATTTTATTTTGTTGCTCCACTGACGGACGCATGCCGATATTGGCCACGCCCGGCAACCAGCGGCCATCAGCCAGTTGGGCTTTGACCACATACACGCCACGCAACGGTGCATGCCGGCGTTTAAGCTGAATATTGGCCGTAGGCGCGCCCAGTGTTCTGCCCAGCTTCAAACCGTGCATGACCCGGCCCTGAATGCGGTAAGGCCGCCCCAGCAGCTTGGCCGCACCAGCCAGGTCGCCCTGCGCCAGCAAATTGCGAATCAGGGTACTGCTGATGCGTTGCCCGTCCAGTGTCACGGTTTTGGTCGGCTCAACGGCAAAATCCAGCCGCGTGCCGGCATCCTGCAAATAGGCATAGTCGCCGGTGCGATCACAGCCAAAACGGAAGTCATCGCCAACCTGCAAGTGCTTGACGTTCAGCGCTTGCACCAACACTCGGTTAACAAAACCCTCGGCACTCAACTGCTGAAACTGCCGGTTGAACGCAATGCACAGCACCTGGTCAATACCAGCTGCGGCAAACAGCTGCAGCTTGTCACGCAATCGGGTCAGGCGTACCGGCGCAGCATCCGGCCGGAAATACTCCAGCGGTTGCGGCTCAAAAATGATGACGCAAGAAGGCAAACCCAATGCTTTGCCACGGGCACGCAAACGCTCGAGGATTTTCTGGTGTCCCAGATGCACCCCGTCAAAATTGCCAATGGTCGCTACACAGCCCGCAGGGGCCGAATGCACATTGTGTAACCCGCGTACCAGTTGCATAACTGCCATCTTGCCCAAAAATGCCAGATTATACCTTCTGCCCGTCCAGACTGCACCCGACAAACAGCACAGGGCTTAAACAGATAAATACAGTACACTGGCAGCAT
>CAZBXG010000021.1:6031-27261 GCA_964495925.1 uncultured Thiopseudomonas sp. | reverse complement strand
CAAATTATAATCATGGAAAAAATAACCCGCATATTTAACGAATGGAATGCTAAAGTTATTGAAATACTACAAGAGCAAGACACTGACTCTACAAGCATCACAAAGGCACAATAACGCCCAACCACACACATAGGGATGTAGGAAATTGACGACAAAAAAAGAGCCTCCCCTCCTTGGTGCAACCGTAGACTGGGTATCAAACTACTTACTGCACCAAATCGATAAAATCACTGGCAAATCAAGCAGCCCACTATCCAGCCTTGAACAGATATTCATGATGAACATCAGCTTGGCGTCAAGCTATCCCAGCTTACCAAGAACCATTCTATCGAGTATTAATAAAAAAAACACCTTAACAGGCCGCCTAACAAAAACACTCATATATAATTACAAATCAAAGCTAAACCGACTGTTTGTAAAAGCCATTAAAAAAAACGAGCTTCCGAGCCACCTGGACGCTGACACGGCCACAACTATTTTTATCGGAACAATTCAAGGTTTAATCATTCAATCACTGATACTCAACGACCCAGAGCTTCTCTCAAGGGAAGCAAGCAATGCTTTTGAACATACAATTACTGGTTTCCTTACAAAAAACTCAAACACAAAAGCGTTGAGTAGAGTACTCACCCACGAAGAAACAGCTTACATAAACCGCATGCATAGAAAACAATAAACTTCTTAAATAAACTAACCCTAGTTTAAGTCCCAACCAAAACTCTTCAAGTATAATATCAGAGCTTATACTAGAAGCAGGCTACCAGCTAAAACACCACACAACCAACTCAACTTTAACCTGCACGCTATTAGCTTGCTACAACTTGGAGAGGATGTGTAACTTCAATCCTGCTTTCATCGGGCCTGATGTCTACGCCATAAGCCAACACTTCAACACCTGCCGCCTTGGCCTCAAGCAACGTCGCCGCATAGGCAGGGTCAATCTCACTGGCTGCTCGCACTGCGCCAATACCGGTCAGATTGACGCAGTACAGCAACACCGTGCGTTGGCCCACCTGTGCCAAACGGGTCAACTCACGCAGATGCTTGGTGCCTCGCTCAGTCACCGCATCAGGGAAGGCCGCCACATCCGAACCGGCAAAGCCGAGGGTAACGCTTTTGACTTCGACAAAAACCTGTTCCGCACCAAACTCCAGACAAAAATCCGCCCGGCTTTTTTCTTCGCCATAACGCACTTCACGACGCAAGCGGTCAAAACCAGCCAGCTCGGTGATTACACCATTGTTTAACGCTTCTTCCACCAGTGCATTGGCCCGCCCGGTGTTAACACAAGCCAAACGACCATGCGGCGTCTCCAGTATTTCCAGCGTCGCCTTGAGCTTGCGCTTGGGGTCATCATTACGGACAAACCAGGCCGGTGCGCCCTCTTGCAGACAGTTCAGCATCGAGCCGGTATTTGGGCAATGTGCAACTACCACTTCTCCGTCAGCACTTTCGATATCGGCAAAAAAACGCTTGTAACGCTTGAGCAAACGCCCCTGCTCTAGAGCTTCCTCAAACTGCATGGCGCGTCTTCCACTCTTGCAGACCGGCCGCAATCCGCTCCACTGCCTGCTGCAAGCGTGGGACCGGCTGGGTATAGGCAAAACGCACATGCTCCGTAGCGCGATGACGACCAAAGTCCACGCCCGGAGTAAAGGCCACATGTTGCTCTTCCAGGAAGTAGCGGCAAAAATCAAACGAATTACCACCAAAATCAGTGATGTCGGCATACAGGTAAAAAGCGCCTTCAGGCTCAACATCAATTTTGAAGCCCAGCTCGCGTAGCACTGGCAACAGATAGTCACGCCGGGCAGCAAACTCGACACGACGCTGTTCAAAAATCTCTTGTGCTTGCGGGGTGAAACAGGCCAGCGCAGCATGTTGCGCCAGGGTCGGTGCACTGATATAGAGGTTTTGTGCCAGTTTTTCCAGCTCCGGCACAGCCGCTTCGGGTGCTATCAGCCAGCCCAGCCGCCAACCGGTCATGCCGAAGTATTTGGAAAAACTGTTCAGTACGAACGCATTGTCATCCACTTCCAGCACACTGGGCGCATCCAGACCATAAGTCAGGCCGTGGTAGATTTCATCCACCAGCAGGACACCACGACGTTCCTGTACAGCTTTACTCAAACCGGACAACTCATCGCGGCTCAATACAGTACCCGTCGGGTTGGCAGGCGAAGCTACCAGCGCCCCCACACAATCGGTGTCCCAATAACGCTGCACCAAGTCAGCCGTCAACTGGTAATTGCTCTCCGGTCCAACCGGCACCAACTGGGCACCACCCTCCACCACCCGTAAAAAATGGCGGTTGCAGGGATATCCCGGATCGGCCAGCAACCAGTGCTTGCCCGGATCAACCAGCAACGCGGTGGCCAGCAAGAGTGCTCCGGAACCACCCGGGGTAACCACTACCCGGTTGGGGTCCAGAGCAATGCCATAACGCTGTTGATAAAATCCAGCAATCGCCTCACGCAGCGGCGGCAACCCCAGTGCCGGGGTGTAGGCGGTTTCGCCTGCATCCAGTGCAGCACGTGCCGCCGCCATGATGGGTTCGGCAGTGGTAAAATCCGGCTCACCGATTTCCAGATGGATCACGTCTTTACCCGCCGCCTGCAGCTCGTTGGCGCGCTGCAGCAAGGCCATCACATGAAAAGGCTCAATCGCACGACTGCGTGCGCTGTAGGTGAAACTCATATGGATTACTCCCGGAATTCATCAATGACTGCACACAAGCAGTTCCAGTGCGTTCGACACAGACACTATCAGTTCACCCCGCCCTGGCAGCTCACCATAGCTGCCTCGGTGTGCGGTACAGCCAGAGCAACAGCAAGCTGGCCAGCCACAACAGCACAACTGGCACTTCTTCCAGCCCCAGCATCCGGCCTACCAGAGCTGCAACGGCAGGCAACATGGCTACCAGTAGCGCGCGCCGACGCGCCTGAAAATACTGCGACCACAATTGTGCCTGCTGTCTGGCATCAGCGCCGGAAAAAGCAACCACCGCACGCTTGAAAGCATGAAAAAATGGACGACTACAAAAAAGCAGCAGCAAACCGGCAACAAAAAACACCAGGCTGCCTGGCGGCTGTTGCAACACGGCCAACCGTTGCACCGGGACCGGTGCAGCCAGCAACGCTGTAATGACAAAGAGGGCCAGCCACCATTGGCCGGCAGAACGGTAACGCGGCGTTTGCATCGTCAGTCGTGATGCTCGTCCTGATGCTCACGACCCAGCCAGTGACCAAGCTTGTCCGCTTTGGTGGCCAGGTACAGGCGGTTATACGAATTTTCACCAACACGCAACGGTTTGCGCTCGCTGACCACAACACCAAACCCTTGCACCGCATTGACCTTGCGCGGGTTATTGGTCATCAGGCGCAGCGAATGTACGCCCAGATGTTCCAGCATGGGTTTGCAGATCGAGTAATCACGCAAATCAGCGGCAAAACCCAGCTGCTCATTGGCCTCGACCGTATCCGCACCGCCATCTTGCAGCTGATAGGCCCGAATTTTATTGAGCAAGCCAATGCCGCGCCCTTCCTGACGCAAATAAAGCAACAAGCCACGTCCTTCTGCAGCAATCGCACGCATGGCTGCTTCCAGCTGGGCGCCACAATCACAGCGCTGGCTAAACAGGGCATCGCCGGTCAGGCACTCGGAATGCAGCCGTCCCAAGACCGGCTCGCCGTCACCCACATCCCCCAGAGTCAGCGCCACATGCTCCTTGCCGGTTTCTTCATCCAGAAAGCCGTGCATGATGAACTCTGCAAAAGGGGTAGGTAATTTTGATGCGGCAACAAAGACTACGGCCACCGGAGGACTCCTGATTCAAGGCAAACCAAACACGGGATTGTACTGCTTTAGTCGCCACCTGACCAATTAAAAGACCGCAGGCCGGAGTTGTGTTTCAGAAATCCGGAGCCGGACTGGCAAAGCGCCACGGCACCAGCGTTCTCAATCCTCTTCTTTTTTACGCCTGGCTCTCGGGTGTGCCTGATCATAAACCAGCGCCAGATGCTGAAAGTCGAGGTGGGTATAGATTTGTGTGGTACTGATATTGCTGTGGCCAAGCAGTTCCTGCACAGCTCGCAAATCCTGCGAAGACTCCAGCATGTGGCTGGCAAACGAGTGACGCAACATGTGTGGATGTAGATGCTGCCCCAACTCCGTCATTCCGATTTGTGCCAGGGCTTTACGAATAACGCTGGCATGAATCCGTCCACCACGCGCCCCGACAAACAACGCCTGCGGGTCTTGCGCCAACTGTCCGCGCACTTGCAACCAATCCTGCAGTGCCTGCCTGGACTTGCGCCCTATCGGCAACAGACGTTCTTTGCTGCCCTTGCCAAGCACCCTGACCTGCCCGGCTGCGAGGTCCAGATCTGGCAAATCCAGCCCGGCCAGCTCCGCCAGTCGCAAACCGGATGAATAAAACAGCTCCAGTATGGCCCGGTCACGCAACTGCCCGGGGGTTTCTGTCGGCAGCTGGTCCAGCAACTGTCCGACCCGGTCAACATCCAGTGTTTTTGGCAGGCGCTGCTCGCCACGCGGCGGGCGCACTCCTTGTGCGGGATTGTTTCGCACAACACCTTCACGCTGTAAAAAACGGAAAAAACTGCGCACCGATGACAGCATCCGGGCAATACTGGCCGGGGCATATTTTTTACGCCGCAAATCACTCAACCAGTTACGGACATCGACCGGACCAATGGCAGCCCAGTCGCGAACACCCTCTGCCTGCCAAAACCCGGTCGCCAGTTGCAGGTCACGCCGGGCCGCTTCGTGGCTGTGGGCGGACAGCTGCCGGCTGGCCTGACGACTGGCCAGCCACAACTCAACCCTGCTTTGCATCAAAGACCATCAGCCGCGCTGCGACAATGCTCCTGCAGCAAAGGCGGCAACACTCTGGCCAGCATCTGTGAAACAAAACGCAAAAACATGGTGCCCACTGTATGGTTGTACTTCTGCGGGTCCGGACTGCCCAGCGCCAGCAGGCCCAGCGGCAAAGGCTCGCCAAAAGTGGCGACAGCAGCCGAACGCACTCCACCAGCAGCTTCTTCGCCAAACAGAAAGGCCAGCTCATGCTCACGCAGACAGCCACTGACCACCTGCTCGTTCAACATTGCCGGAATCTGCTGCCGGGCCTGTGCCAAAGACACGCCTCGCGCCACATCCAGCTGATAATCGGTAAAAATCAACAAACCAACCACCGACACCTGAAAACGCTCACGCAAGCCGTCTTCCAGCACAGCCACCAAAGTGGCCAGACTATCAGCAGCGAGCAAATCCAGCGTCAACTGACGAGTCAGCTCAAACAGGCGGTCATTTTCCCGCGCCACTTCCACCAGCCGATTCAGACGCTGATGCATATCCAGACTGCGCTCGCGCAATACAGCCAGCTGCCGCTCCACCAGCGAGATAGACGAGCCTCTCGCATGCGGGATACGCAGATCAGCCAGCAACTCATCCTGTTGCAAAAAAAACTCTGGATGACGGCGCAAGTAATCTGCTACCAGCTCATCATCAAGCACCCTGATTTCTTCAGTCATAAACGAATTTGTCCTTCATAAACCGGCCATGCCCGGGCGAACAGCTGCACACTGCCCTGCTGTGCAGAAAACTCCAGCAACAGGCAATCCTGCTGCCACTCCACCTGCACCGCCGGTAATTGCAGGTTACGGCAAACCTGGCTGGCAATCAGTCTGGCCGGATCATGACCGGCCAGATCAACATCAGCACCTTGCCACCCCTGCACCCTGACCCGCTCTTCATGACAGTACAGCCACAACAGCTGCCAGCCACGCAGCTCGCGTGCTACCGGCTGCAACAAACGATGCAAACGCAGCGGCGGAGCCTGATCAGACCAGACCGTCAGCTGCTTGCCATGCATTTGCCAGTTCAACTGTATCCCGTGCCGCTCTGACACCAGCTGCAAATGCCCCAGTAGTTCCTGTGGCAACACCCCTTGTTCAGTCCGCCCTGTATTCTCGTAACCGGCTTCAATCCAGCCGTCATCGCGCACATGTATATGTATGTTGCCGCTGCGGGTCTCTACCTGCAACCTGGGTTGATTGGTCAGCCGCTTGTCA
Organism: uncultured Thiopseudomonas sp.; assembly: GCA_964495925.1. Classification (GTDB taxonomy): domain Bacteria; phylum Pseudomonadota; class Gammaproteobacteria; order Pseudomonadales; family Pseudomonadaceae; genus Thiopseudomonas. Next base: position 21,169 of record CAZBXG010000021.1, on the reverse strand, counting down.
TGCAGAAAGCGGGCAAGGCAACACAGGTCGGCAAAATTACTGTCAACTTCCTGACCATGCCGGTCATAACTGCGACAACTAAAGTCTGCCTCTGGAGCCTGAGGTACACCAATCAGTACCAACCGTTTAAAGCCCACCCCCTGAGTTCGCCTTGACCATTGCTGCACCAGCGACGGGTCAATTTGCACCTGCTGGCCCAAATGGTCCACCAGCATCAGGTCATCCCCCAGGCAGTGCAGTTTGCCAAAACGCAACAACATGCAGTTACTCCGGCAGGACGTGCTCACTGGCAAACAGTTCGGCAACTGTTTCCCGCTCACGCACCAGATGGAAGCTGTCGCCATCCACCATCACTTCGGCAGCACGGCCACGGGTGTTGTAGTTGGAGGCCATGACAAAACCATAGGCTCCCGCAGAACAGACGGCCAGCAGGTCATCCTCTTCCAGCACCAGTTCGCGGTCTTTGCCCAAAAAGTCGCCTGTTTCGCAGACTGGCCCAACCACATCATAGTTGCGGCTGTCGCCTGCACGCGGTACTACCGGCACGATATCCATCCAGGCTTCATACAGCGCCGGCCGGATCAGGTCATTCATTGCTGCATCGACCACCGCAAATGATTTACCTTCGTTCAGCTTGAGGCACTCAACCCGGGTCAGCAGCACACCTGCATTGGCAGCAATATAGCGGCCCGGTTCAAATACCAGCTTCAGGTGGCGATTCGCCGTGCGCTCACGCACCAGGGCCATGTACTCACCAGCCGCTGGCGGCTGCTCGTCGCGATAGCGCACGCCCAGCCCGCCACCCAAATCCAGATGTTCCAGATGTATGCCGCACTCGGCCAAACGATCAACCAGCAGCAGCACCCGGTCCAGCGCGTCCATGAAAGGCTCCAGACTGGTCAGCTGCGAGCCGATATGACAGTCAACTCCGGTAATGCGGATATTCGGCAGGCGTGCGGCTTGCAGATAAATATCTTCCGCTTCTTCAATCGGGATGCCGAATTTATTCTCTTTCAGACCGGTAGAAATATAGGGGTGAGTACCGGCATCAACGTCCGGATTCACACGCAACGACACCGGCGCCTGCATATCCAGCTCGGCAGCCACCTCTTGCAGACGCGCCAGTTCGCTGGCCGATTCGACATTAAAGCAGTACACGCCCGCCTCTAGCGCACGACGCATTTCGGCACGGCTTTTACCAACTCCGGAAAACACCACCTTGCGCGCATCACCACCCGCGGCCAGCACACGCTCCAGCTCACCACCGGAGACAATGTCAAAGCCCGCACCCAGTCGTGCCAATACGTTCAATACCGCCAGGTTGGAGTTGGCCTTGACGGCAAAGCACACCAGATGATCAGCGCCTTGTAGCGCATCAGCATAATCTAGGTATTGGCGTTCCAGGTGGGCACGAGAATACACATAGGTCGGTGTACCGTGGGTTTGCGCGATTTGCGCCAATGCGACGTCCTCGGCAAACAGTTGGCCGTCACGCAGGGGAAAATCTGTCATGCCGGGCCTCACAACTCAAACTTGTCTTTGCGATGTTCGCGCGCAGCTTTTTCGTCGTCGGGATGATACAGCGGGCCTTTCTGGCCACAGGCGCTGGTCAGGCCCAGCAAAATCATCAGGCCAATCAGGGGAAGGATGCGGCGCTTCATTTGGAATTTCCTTTACTCTTGGGGTAAATTGCCAAAGTATACCTATGGAAACACCGAATAAATAGACAAGCACCACCGCATCCTGCATGCAGACGTTGCTTTATACCGAGTTTTCCTGGCCCAGATTGGCCCATTTATTACCCGAGGATTTCCCATGTCCCTGAGCAGCAGCGCATTTCATGACCTGATTGATGAGGCACAACAACAAATTGAAGATATTCTGGACGATAGCGACCTGGATCTGGATATCGAAAACAGTGGCGGTATTCTGACCCTGGTTTTTGCCGATGGCAGCCAGATTATTCTCAGCCGCCAAGAACCGGTCAAACAGCTCTGGGTCGCAGCCCGCCAGGGCGGTTTTCATTTCGACTACGATCCGGCCACGCAGCGCTGGCTCTGCAGCAATGAGCAACGAGCCCTGGGGCAGTGGCTCAGTGCCCTGTGCCTGGAACAAAGTGGAGAAAGTATCGTTTTTCCGGGCCTGTAAAGCATCCGCAAAACTAAGCCAGTGTCAGCAAGGCCCGGTTCAACCGGGCTTCCAGCTCGGCCTTGACCTGCAGCAACTGCAATAGATATCCACGGGTACCGACCTGTTCTTCCGGCAAATCCAGATCAGTGATATAGCACGGATAGCGTTCAGCATTGCCACGCACCGAAAGAATTTGCGCTGCCACCCGGCTATATAACTGGTCACCGTATTCCAGCGGAGAAAACTCATGCCCGTTGCAATACAGGGTAACCGCACCGCTGCTGCCCAGAATTGCCTGCACCGAATAAAAATGTTCTTCAAGTCGCCCCGATACCTGGCATGACTCAACTCCGCCGGCCCGCAGTCCGCCAGCCGGTAAAATCCGGTAATAACGCACATCTAATCCGGGGCGCAAACCGTCATCCGCCAGTAACCTGGCATCCTGCCGCACATGTAGGGCAGCAAAAAACCGCTGCCAGGGCAACAGCAAACTATGCTCACTAATAAACGGCACCTGCTGGCGAAACAGCAGGTTGTGTTCGTCCAGCACATAGAGCTCGGCTACACCACTCCGCACCCAGAAAAACAGCTCGATACTACCGCCTCTGGCCTGTGGCAACAGATACTTGAGCGGATGGCCGTTCAGGCTCTGACTGTCGAGCTGCCAGCGCAAATCTGCCTGGCGCGGATCAGCCACAAAAGCTTCCAGCGCGGCAATATCAGGCAGACAATACTGCTCGACCACTCCCTGCTGCCACTCCAGCAGGCGATAACCGGCCTGTATCTGCAACAGATAACGCATATCACCTAGGCGAGCTGCCTGCAACAGCCGGCTGGCCACCTCTTCAACCCGGGCGGCAATCGCCGCTGCGCGGGTGCGGCCAAAGCTGTAAACACACAACCGCGGCTCTTGCCGATTACCAGCTTCGGCCAGCAAGCTGGCCAGGCAGTCGGTCAGGGTGTTCTCACCTTCCCATGACTGCACAATCAGCTCATTCCAGCTGTTCATGCTTAGACGGTCGATGCTGCGTACCAAATTTTCGCGACGACCGGAGAAGTCCAGCGGATTGGTCTGGCTGGTGGCAATTTGTACATCTTCCTGGGCCAGCATCGGGAACGGATCACACGCCAGGTTGACCACCAGCATGCTATGCGTGGTGTAAGCCGGTTGCAGCAGAAACTGCTCCGCCACCTCATCGCGCCCCTGTGGAAACTCCTGGGCCATGCGCTGCAGCAAATCGTACAGGTCGCGCTCGCTAAAGCTGTCATTCAGTGCCTGTACCGTCAAGCTGGTCCCGGCATCGACAATGCCGTTACGATAGGCCCAGGCCAGCAACTCCAGCAGCCCTGCCATGCGTTTGAGCGGGCTATGATATTCCAGTTCGCCGGAACGCAAGTTGCCGGGATAAAACGCCCAGTGGGTGTATTCATCATCTGCAACCTTATACTCGACCAGCGTTAGAGCCGGTTCTGACATATCACCGGAAATCTGCGGATTAATGTGCTCTACTTTATCGGCCTTGCGCTCAAAGGCCGCATACAAGCGCCGCCCCAGTACGGCCAAATCACGGGCACTGGTACCGCCCGGCACACCACTTTGCTCGGCAAAACGGCCAAGAAAACGGTAACTGGCCATCAGTTCGCTCACCAGCAAGACACGCTCGTCCTGTACCTGCCCTACCCGCCAGTGACTGCGACCGTCCAGGCTCTTGAACTGCTGCTCGGTCCAGCCCCACTCCCGTAGCATTCGCCACAACAGATTACGCTGCCAATCATGCCGGCGCACCGAACCTGGCTGTCCCATCCGGATACCAATTTTCAGGTAAAAACAGCGTCGTACCAGCTCCAGCCGTTCCAGCTCATTGCGCTGCTGCAAATAATGCTCCAGACTGCGGTACAGCATGACATAGGCATCCAGCTCATCCGCGTTCAGTTCATTGTCATACAGTGCCCGCTTGAACTGACGACTGATGCAGTCCACTTGCGGGTACTGGGCTGCATACACTTCAATCAGTAACAATTTGAGCAGTGACTTGTATGGTTCGGCAATGCCTTTATAAATCTGCCACATGCCGGCACCGACAAACTCGCGCGCCGGAATATGCGCCAAATGGCCCAAATCGACCACATCCTTGTCGCGAACAAAGCGTTTGCCCAACAAAATGGCGCAATATTCTGCGTAACGGTGTTCTTCATAATCCGGCACGTACCACCAGAGTGGTGTACGTCCGGCCAGCCAGATACTGGTGCGGTAAAACTCGTCCAGCAACAGATAGTGCTGGGTAGTGCCACAGTCATCAGACGTCAGCACACCATCGCGCACGCCGGATACATAATGCTCCGGATTGATCAGGAAAATATGAATGTGGGCACCCAGGCCAGCGGCCCAGTTTTGCAAGGCATCACACTTGCTGCGCAAACTGGCCAGCGCTACCGGCTCCAGCCCCGGAGCATGGCATAACCAAAAATCCATATCGCTTTGTACGCTATGACCGATGGAGCCGACACTTCCCATCAGAAACAGGCTGTACAGGCTGCTCCGGTCATAACCGGTACGGGTCCGATAGCTGAACGAACGTGCCACCCCCTGTGCTTCCTGCACCAGCGCCGCTTCCGGCTCATAACCGTCAAATCCGGACGGAGTCGTGGCTGCTACATAACCGGGCAACAACGGATGATTCACATGCAGCAACAGCGGCAACAGGCGCAACACCTGCTGTTGGCGTGCAGACAGGCTTTGCCCAGCCCGATCAAGCCGGATCTCGCTCAGTTGCAAAAAACGCGAGCGGATACGGGACAGATCCTTGCGATCAATACCTTCTTCAATCGTGGGACGAATCTGCACCATGATACCGCGTCAACCAGCGGCTAAAATCGTCTTCAGCGATTGCACCTGCTCGGCAGCTTCCTGACCCAGTGGCGTCAGATAACCACCGTCATCCTGAGTGATCAGCCCTTTGGCAAACAGTCGCCGTGCCGCTTCAATACGCACCGGAAAGGCATCGCTATGAATCTTTAGCCCTTCCTGCAGACTGTTCACGGGGAACAGACTCAGCAGTTGCAATTCTTCCAGCAGTTCTTGTGTCCAGCTCATGTCCTGTTCCCCTTGGTTATGTTCGGGTATCAATCGTCAACGCCGGACATTTCCGGCAAAGTTGGCAGGGCACGCAGCAGACGTTCGTAATTGTCTGCGGCAAACCCGCGATTTTCGGTAAAGCTTTGCTGAATTTCGACCGCCAGTACATAAGCCATCATCTCGACCGCCTCTTCCCGTCTGGTACCCACCAGCAACAATTTGTTCAATACCGCCTGTACAAACGACGGCTCATTGGCTTGCAGCTGATTTTCTATGGCTGTCACCAGCTGTTCCTGCACCAGCTCGTCTTCGTTCTGCTGCAGGCTGTCATCCTGTTCGCTCACACTTTGCTCCGCTTTGATTGCCGTGGCGATACTGCCATCGTCCATCTGGCACAGGCTGCATTCGCCTGAATCGCCCCGGTTGGTTTCCACATAACGCACCCGGCGCACCGGCGACTCGCGGTCAGCAGATACCTGATAACGATGGTCACGAGGCTGCCCACTCATATTTACTTACCGTTCCGCCAGCAATTGGCGGCCACGGACTACTGCCTGACGCACCTGCGCCGGCGCAGTACCGCCAATATGATCACGGGCATTGACCGAGCCTTCCAGCGTCAGCACTTCAAATACGTCCTGACTGATCTTGTCGCTGAACTGGCGCAACTCGTCCAGAGTCATTTCCGCCAGATCTTTGCCCTGCTCGACACCATAGCGTACGGCAAGCCCCACAATTTCATGACAGTCACGGAACGGCAGGCCCTGACGCACCAGATAGTCAGCCAGATCAGTCGCAGTGGAAAAACCACGCAACGCTGCCTCACGCATGAATTCACGCTTGGGCTCAATGGCCGGCACCATGTCGGCAAAAGCACGCAGGCTGTCGCGCAAGGTATCAGCAGCATCAAACAGCGGCTCTTTGTCTTCCTGATTGTCCTTGTTGTAAGCCAGTGGCTGGCTTTTCATCAGCACCAGTAAACCGGTCAGGGCACCAAAGACCCGGCCAGACTTGCCACGAATCAGCTCGGGCACATCAGGGTTTTTCTTTTGCGGCATGATCGAACTGCCGGTGCAGAAACGATCAGGCAAGTTGATAAAGTTGAACTGCGCGGAGGCCCACATCACCAGTTCTTCTGAAAAGCGCGACAGGTGCATCATCGCCAGGCTGGCGGCAGCACAAAACTCGATGGCAAAGTCACGGTCGGACACGCCATCCAGCGAGTTGCCGGAAATGGCTTCAAAACCCAGCAGCCTGCAGGTCAGTTCGCGATCAATCGGATAAGTGGTACCAGCCAGCGCCGCGCTGCCCAGCGGCATGCGGTTGGTGCGCTTGCGGCAATCGACCAGACGCTCGTAGTCACGACTGAGCATCTCGAACCAGGCCAACAGGTGATGGCCAAACGTCACCGGCTGCGCGGTCTGCAGGTGAGTAAAGCCCGGCATCACAGTATCAGCTTCACGCTCGGCCAGCTCCAGCAACCCCTGCTGCAAGCGGGTGATTTCACCCAGAATAATGTCAATCTCGTCACGCAACCAGAGGCGAATATCGGTTGCCACCTGATCGTTGCGTGAACGACCTGTATGCAATTTTTTTCCGGTGATACCGATGCGGTCAGTCAGACGCGCCTCGATATTCATGTGCACATCTTCCAGATCAACGCGCCAGTCGAATTCACCTGCTTCAATTTCTTGCTGAATGGCAGCCAGTCCCTCTTCGATCGCCTTGAGCTCGTCCTGATTCAATACACCAACTCCGGTCAGCATCTTGGCATGGGCCAACGAACCCATGATGTCGTGACGGTACAGGCGCTTGTCAAAATCGACAGAAGCGGTGAAGCGGGCAACAAAGGCGTCAACAGGCTCGCTGAAGCGGCCGCCCCATGACTGGTTGGTTTTTTCGGTATTCTGGTTTGCGCTCATGATGGTTCCGGTGCAGATTAAAACATGCCGCGCATCATAGCAGATGACGACTCATTTGCAGAGAACGGCAACTGATACCAGGATCTTTGCCCTCTCCGGCCTAAATACTCACTCCATGCTGCTTAAGCCAGCCGAACAACTGCGGCAACGACATCACACCGCTTTGTCGTGCCACTTCCCGGCCATTTTTAAACAGCAGCAAACTGGGAATCGAGCGAATGCCCAGTTGTCCTGCCAGTTGCTGTTCCTGCTCACTGTTGAGTGTAGCCAATCGGCATACGCCTTCCAGCTGTTGTGCAGCCTGCGCGAATGTCGGCGCAAACTGTCGACACGGGCCACACCAGCTGGCCCAGACATCAATCAGCAAGGGCAAATCTCCCTTGACCTGTTTGGAGTAGCTGGCTGCAACCAGCTCTAGCGGCTGGTCGCGCAGTATTTTCTCACTGCACGCGCCGCACACCGGCCTGTCACCAAGACGCTCGGCAGGGATACGATTCAGGGCATCACAATGGGCACAGGGAACAACAAGAGCACTCATATAAACTCCTGCGGCGCACGCCGCCAGCTAAAGTATCGCCTGATCCATGGCACTGATAACAAAACTTCCACTCAAGCGAGGCCACAACCCGGCACTCGCCCAAGACATGATGCAACCTGCATGATTTAAGCGTTTGGCCAGCACTATCACAAACACTTTCGGGCTTTTGAACAGCAGCGCACTATAGTCAGCTGTAGTTATGCAGCGCAACATCGCAAGGAGGCGACCATGCATCCACGCCAACAAGGCGTCACCCTGATTGAGCTATTGATTGTAATCGCCCTGCTCGCGATTGTCGCACAAGTAGCCCTGCCAGCATGGCAAACCTTTATTGCCAAAAACCGCTCACTTGCCTTACAGCACAGCGTTGAACGAGCAGTGCAACTGGCTCGCGCCCAAGCCATCACCCGCCGTGTCAGCATCGAGCTTTGTGGCAGCAGTAATGGTATCAGTTGCAGCAGCAACTGGTCCGGCGGCTGGCTGATGCGGGCACAGCCTGCCAACAAGCAGCCGGAGCCCCCCTCGCATGTAACCGAGCTTGATTCACGTCACTTGTCCTTGCAATGGGCAGGCTTTCGGTCACACATCGTATTTCATGCTACGGGTTACAGCACCGCCAGCAATGGCCGTTTTTTCGTCTGCCGCGATCAGGCGATTGACTGGCAACTGATACTCAACCGCCAGGGCAGGTTACGTCGTGCTACAACTCAGGAAAATCGCGAACAGGATCAGCGCTGTGCCGGATAGACAAGGCTGTACGGCCTGCGCCGAAGAGTCCCAGTGGCTGTCATACTTTCGCGCGACACCACAACCGACACCGCCAGCAGCTCGTACCCACTTCATCCTGCAAACCCGTCATGGCATGAAATGTATCGCCTTAAGCGACATCTTCTACTTTCATGCCGAACACAAACATGTCACCGCTGTTCATCGGGATGGCCAGACACTGGTAGGCGAATCACTCAAGTTACTGGAAAATGAATTTCCCGATGTGTTCTTGCGTATCCATCGCAGCTTTTTGATCAACCGCATGCTTGCCCGGCGCTTACTGTGTACTAGCACCAATCAATACCAGCTCTATCTGAAACACAGCAGCCACCCATTGCCTGTCAGCCGCCGCCAGGTCAAAGCACTACAAGAAGCCATGCACAAGCTGTAAATTTAGCGCAGCAAATAGAAAAGCCGTCTATGCAGACGGCTTTCCTGAAGGGAGAGGACATCAACTATCAGCCGCTGTGCTCTGCCGCTCCAGCATGCGAATACCTGTAGCCAGCAGTTCATTGCCGGTTTTGTAATCACCCATCTGGTTCAGCAAACGCGCCAGTTCAGCATATACCTGTGGTGTTGGCTGTCGTTCCAGACTGGTCTGATAATAGTCGCGCGCTTTGCCCCACTGTCGCGCCTGCACGGCCAGGCGGCCAACTGCAAACAGCGCCATGGCATCACCAGGCAGTTGCTTCAACCAGCCTTCACCTGCCTGCAAGGCTCGCGCGGGATCAGCATGGGGAATCTGTGCGTAAGCCTGTAACAGCTGCACATCCACATGCTGCTCCAGCTGGACACGCAACAGCTCTTCTGCATCTGCTGCTTGCCCCAGAGTAATCAGCTGACTGCAGTAGGCCAGTACGACAGAAGCATTACGATGCAGTGCAGACGACATGGTATGCCAGATTTTATCCAGCTCTTGCCGACTGGTCGCAGTTTGCATACGACCTTGCCATGCCCGCTGCTCAACTGCCTTGACTTCACTTTCTGGCAACGACTTGACCTTGTACAGATCCGGCACCAGACCAATCAGACCACCCCAGTCGCGATTATCCAGCAACAACAAGTACAACCGTTCAATCAGCTCGGGATTCTCTGTGTCTTGCTGATGGGCACTCAACAGCAGTTGCTGCGCCTGCTGCAACTGTCCACGTTGCTGATACAGCTCGGCCTGACACAAAACAATCGCCAGATCATTTTCCGGTAACCGGTTGCGTGCTTCATCCAGTAGCTGGTCAGCCACCGCTGGCTGCTGCATTTTTTCTGCCGCTCGCGCTGCTGCCAAAATATAAGGCAACGGCTGCGGACTGGTTTTTGCTGCATGAGTCAACTGTCGCAACGCTGGCTGCCAGTTGCCACGGGAATACTGCAGCATGCCCTCGTTAACTGCTTCATCCAGACGTTTCTTGCGATTGCGAGCCGACCAGGGGTTGACCCAGCCCAGCGAGCACAACACACCGCAAGCCAGCATCCGTAGCAAATACAAACCTGCCAGTAATACTGCCAGACAAGCCAAAAACACCCACAAGGTGGCTTCAAAACGGATATTTTTCCAGGTGATCAGCACATAACCCTGATGCTCCACCATCAGCATGCCCAGTCCGGCCGCCAGTAAAATGGCGACCAGCAACAATAAAAAAGTACGCTTTTTCATTGTCCGGCCTCCCATGGTGCGCGACGTTCAAGCGTACGTTCCTGAATGTAGCCCTGCAGGGCTATCAGCGCCGGATTGATATCAGGCATGGTCTGGCTGATTTTGGCACCTGTCAGTTCCTGCAGCTGCTCCCGCATGCCGACCGCTGCCTGATAGTCCTTGGCAAAATAACGCTCAAGGTATTCAACACCCTGCGTTATGGCCTGGTCATACACTTCCTGCTGCCCATTCAAAGCCGCCCACTGTGCCTGCTCCAGGCTCAAGCTGAGTGCCAGGCGAATATGGGTCAGTTGCTGGCTGGACAGCAACGGCTGAATCTCTTCGGTGCTATTGATATCCAGACGAATATAGCTGGATGCCTTGTCAAGCAGTTTGCTCCAGTCAACACTGCCGGTATCGCTGTTGCCACCGGTGTATCCCGGTAGTGTCTGATCCAGCGTACCAACACGTTTTTGCAACGCACCCAGCCGCATGAAAACTCCGGCACGGTCGATTTTTGGCAAGGCCCGCACATCGGTTAGCGCCTGAGCCAGAGCTTCACGTGCAGCGAAAGCTGCCGGATCATCCTGTTCATACAAAATCTGGTCGGCCGCTTCGAGCAAATAACGGGCGCTGTTCAAGTCCTGCAAGGCCGTCAGACGCAAGTGTGCCATGCGCATCAGGTGTTCGGCTTCAGCCAGACGCCAGTCCTGGCGAGTATTGCCAAACGCCTGCTCAAAACGCTGGGTAAATGCCTGTTGCGCCGATTGCAACTGCACCAGCAAGCGCTGGTTTTCGCCCAGGTCAGCTGCGCTTGGCAATGTATTGACCCGATTTTCCAGACGACCAATTTCGCTTTGGTAATTGCCCGCTTGCTGCACCAGTTGCTTCAGCTGCTGCTCTTGCTGTTGCAAAACGTCAGCGTAATCAGGAATATCCACGGCAGCAGATGCAGACTCCGCTTGTGACTGCTGATTTTCATTCCATAGCCAGCCACTAAAACCGGCACTGGCCAAAGCAACCACCAGCGCCAGCGCTGACAACCCCTTGCCACCACCAGCAGGTTTAGGCTGCTGCTTATTGGCAGCTGACTCCGGTTTGGCAGCTTTGTCCTTGTCAGCCGGCTTGTCTTGCGGCGACCCGGCGGCAGCTTCCTGCCCTGCTGCTTCCGCAGGTTTTTGCTCCACAGTTTCAGCGGTCTCAACCTCAACCGTCACATCCGGATTTTCTGCAACCGCAGGATTCTCTACGCTCAAGGTTTCATCCTGCTTTGGCGATGTTTTGTCACTGCGCTTGTGCTTGTTGTCTTTGCTCATCGTCTCATCCTTCCAGGGGCTGTGCCGGAGCGTTACACCTGAGTGCAGCCAGCAATGCCTGATTGCTTGCGCCCTGACAATCAATCACCTGCCGGGCTCCTAATTCACGGGCGGTCTGCGCGACTCTGGGACTGGGGACAAACAATGGTAGATGGCACAGCCGCGGCCAGTCTGTATCGGCCAGCCTTACCAGATTACGCAAGCCCTGCTCGCTGCTCGTCACCAGCCCGTTGAGGTTATGCTCTGCAACCGACTGTATCAAAGTTCTTTCCGGATATTCAGGTAAAAATCGCCGGTAAAGAGATAAAAAATCTACACTAATTCCTCGCGCCGCCATGGTCTGCGCAAGAAAATCACGTCCTTCATCTGCCCGCATCACCAGCACCCGGGGATTGGGTAACTGCAACGATTCTTCAAATGCAGGCAAGGCCAGCAACGCTTCACTATCATCACCGTTTGTTGGCCATTGTGCATTCAGGCCATAGTCGACCAGAATGCTGCCGCTGGCCGCTCCTACAGTAAACCATTGCGGCCGCATCGGTGGCTGCGGCCAATAAGTGTCCAGTCGCTCCAACGCATAGCGGGCCGCCGGTTTGCTGACCACTACGATAGTGCTGTAACGATCCAGACCGAGCATCAGCTCACGCTGCACACCGGTTTCCGGCAAAGCTGCCATATCCAGCAACGGCAAGCCATGGCTGTAAATGCCATGCCCGGCCAACAACTCCGCCAGCACGGCATTTTCTGCTGCCGGACGGGTAATCAGCACACGCCAGGTCGCACTCATTTTATTGGCCTGCAGCTCCGTCGGCATAAATTTGCGCCAAAATCTCCCCGGCACCTTGCGCCAACAGGTCTTCAGCTACACGAATGCCCAGTGCTTCGGCCTCAGCGCGCGGTGCACGACCCTCAGCCCGCAACATTAATGTACCGTCTGGCTGCCCAACCAGACCGCGCAACCACAGCTCATCCCCCTCCAGCACCGCATAACAGGCAATGGGTACCTGACAGCCACCATTCAGGTGACGGTTCAGTGCCCGCTCGGCCAGAATGCGGTCAGTGGTGTCAGCATGTTGCAAGGGCTTGAGCAGTTCATGAATCTCAGTATCGGCACTACGGCACTCAATGCCTACAGCACCCTGGCCGCCTGCTGGCAGGCTGTCTTCATTGCTCAGACTGCTGCGAATGCGTTCAGCAAAGCCAAGACGAATCAAACCGGCAGCAGCCAGAATAATTGCATCGTAATCGCCTGCATCCAGCTTGGCCAAACGAGTGTTGACATTGCCGCGCAAAAAACGGATTTGCAGATCGGGGCGCAAAGTCAGCAACTGGGCCTGACGACGCAGACTGGACGTACCCACCACGCTGCCCTTGGGCAGCTCATCAAGACTGGCGTATTGATTGGAGACGAAGGCATCACGCGGGTCTTCGCGCTCACAAATACAGTACAAGCCCAGCCCTTCGGGAAATTCCATTGGCACATCTTTCATCGAGTGCACGGCAATATCGGCTTCGCCATTCAGCATGGCGGCTTCCAGCTCCTTGACAAACAGGCCCTTGCCGCCAATTTTAGCCAGCGGTGAATCCAGCAGCTGGTCACCACGACTGACCATCGGCACCAGGGTAACTTGCAGACCGGGATGAGCCTGCTCCAGACGGGCCTTGACGTGCTCGGCCTGCCACAGGGCCAAAGCGCTTTTGCGGGTAGCAATTCGGATTTCACGGACTGACATGATGGTATTAATCTGCCTTTATACAAAAAAATGAAATTTTCGGCCCATATCATAACAGGCCGGCAAGCAAGTTTCCCTTGATTTGAGCCACGGAAGAACCACGGGGATTTACCTCAATTCTTGACACCCACTGACGCCAAAAAAAATGATAGTCCTAGCCTGACAGCACCCAGTAACACTACCGGTACCGTTCTTAACAGCGCGTCTTGACTGATTAGCCTGCTTGCCGAAGAATGGCGGCCTGATTTTACTTGCCGGAGCCAGTCATGCCCCAGTTGTCATCACGTTTGCTGTTTTTCCTGCCCTTTGCCGGCTGCTCCCTGCTCATACTGATTGCCCTGTATTTGCAGCATTTTCTTGGTCAGGAGCCCTGCCCGCTCTGTTATGTCCAGCGAGCCGAAGTCATGCTGTTTGGCGCTGTCGCATTGCTCGGCACCCTGCACAACCCACAAACAGTGGGCCGCCGTATCTACGCCGGTTTGATGCTGCTGGTAGCTGCCGGCGGTATTGCCACTGCCGGTCGGCAAATCTGGTTACAGCACCAGCCCAAAGATCAGCTGCCCGACTGCCTGCCACCGCTGGAATTCATGCTCGAAGCATTTCCGCTAAAAGATGTCATCACCAAGATGCTATACGGCTCGTCAGACTGTGCCGAACGTGGCTGGTCCCTGTTTGGGTTGAATATCGCTGAAATGAGCATGATCAGTTTTGTATTGATGCTGCTTTGGAGCCTGTGGCTGTTGCTACGCAAGGCAGCGTAATAGCAGGACCGGTTTGCGATCACGACGAAGCCATGATCGCAAACCCGCTATTGCCTCAACAGCCCTCTCTACAGGTCTACTGCAAGCTCTCGGTCACCAGTTGTTGTGCCTCATCCAACAACCGCTGTAAATGCGCATCACCAAGAAAGCTTTCTGCATAAATCTTGTACAGATCTTCGGTGCCACTGGGCCGGGCTGCGAACCAGCCGTTTTCTGTCATCACTTTCAACCCGCCGATTTCGGCATTGTTACCCGGCGCACGGGTCAACACCTGTACAATCGGCTCGCCCGCCAGTTCTTTTTGCTGCACCGAATCTGCATTTAATCGTTTGAAAGCCGCTTTTTGCCCGACAGTAGCCGGAGCATCAAGCCTGCGATAAACCGGTGCCCCGTGCTGCTGCTCCAGCTTGGCATAATACTCGGAAGGCAACATGCCGGTGACAGCCGTAATTTCCGCGGCCAGCAAACACAAGGCAATACCATCCTTGTCAGTCGACCAGGGTTTGCCGTCAAGCGTCAGCAAACTGGCTCCGGCACTTTCCTCCCCGCCAAAACCGAGCCACCCCGAGTGCAACCCCTCAACAAACCACTTAAAACCAACCGGAACCTCATACAGTTCACGCCCATGGCTGGCAACAATGCGGTCCACCAGCGAAGACGTCACCAGCGTTTTACCGATTTTCAATTCGCGCGGCCAGTTGTCGCGGTATGCCAACAGATAGTCGATACATACGCAAATGAAATGGTTCGGATTCATCAGTCCCGCAGCATCAACAATGCCATGCCGGTCAGCATCCGGGTCATTGCCAAACGCCAGATCATAATCGTGGCGGATTTTCAGCAAATTGGCCATTGCAGCCGGACTGGAGCAATCCATGCGAATCCGGCCATCGTGATCAGGCGGCATAAAGGAGAACGTATCATCAAGCTGCTCATTGGTTACGCTCAAACCCAGCTCCACGTCCTGTGCCAATGCCTGCCATACCGGCAAAGCCGTGCCACCCATCGGATCAGCACCCAGTTTCAAACCGGCACGACGAATCGCAGCCATGTCAATTACCTGATCCAGCCTGGCAACATACTCCTGCACATAGTCATACTGACTGGCTTGCGCCAAAGCTTCATCCAGCGTTACCTGCCTGATCTGCGCCCATCCATCCTGCAGGTACTGGTTGGCCCGCTGCTGCATCCAGTCGGTCACATCAGTATCAGCCGGACCACCATTGGGCGGGTTATATTTGATACCGCCATCTTCGGGCGGATT
>CAZBXG010000021.1:0-5931 GCA_964495925.1 uncultured Thiopseudomonas sp. | reverse complement strand
AATACAATCCGTCGCTTAAAACCGTCAAATCGCTTACACTGGCCGCATTTCCAACTACTTATGTGTGAACGCCGTGCTCAAGGCACTTAAAAAAATCCTTCCGAAAAAAGAATTGCAGCCTGATGCGGCCCCAAAAGCAGCCAACCAGCCTGCCGCTGCCAAAACTACCCAACCCGCAGCAGCTCCTGCACCCAAAGCAGAAAAAAAAGAACACAACCGCAAAGGCCGCCAAAACCGCAAGCCCAAACAGCCGGTTGTCGACAGCTGGACCATCGAGGACTTTGTCGTCGAGCCCATGGAAGGCAAAACCCGCTTTCATGATTTCCAGCTGCGTCCAGAACTGATGCGTGCCATTCAGGCGCAGGGCTTTCCTTACTGCACTCCGATTCAGGCACAGGTACTGGGCCACACACTGAAAGGTCGTGATGCCATTGGTCGAGCACAAACCGGCACCGGCAAAACCGCCGCATTCCTGGTTTCTACCATCAGCCAGTTGCTGGAAAACCCGCCGCCCGAAGAACGCTATATGGGCGAACCACGTGCACTGATCATTGCTCCAACCCGTGAGCTGGTGATGCAAATCGCCAAAGACGCCGAAGAGCTGACCCGTTTCTGCAAACTCAATGTGATGAGTTTTGTGGGCGGCATGGATTTCGACAAACAACTGCGCCAGCTGGAAGCCCGCTATTGCGACATTCTGGTTGCCACCCCCGGGCGCTTGCTGGACTTTAATCAGCGCGGTGAAGTGCATCTGGATCTGGTCGAAGTACTGGTACTCGATGAAGCTGACCGCATGCTGGACATGGGCTTTATTCCACAAGTACGCCAGATCATTCGTCAGACGCCACGCAAAGAGCAGCGCCAAACCCTGTTGTTCTCCGCCACCTTTACTGACGCGGTCATGGACTTGTCCCGCCAGTGGACGGTCGACCCTGCCGTAGTGGAAATCGAGCCTGAACAAGTCGCCAGCGATACGGTTGAGCAGCACGTCTACGCCGTCGCCGAACAGGACAAGTACAGCCTGCTGTACAACCTGATCACGGAGAACAACTGGAACCGGGTGATGGTATTCGCCAACCGCCGCGACGAAGTACGCCGTATCGAAGAGCGGCTGTTGCGTGATGGCATCAATGCCGCGCAAATGTCCGGCGATGTGCCGCAGCAAAAACGGGTACGGGTACTGGAACAGTTCCGCTCGGGCAAGATTCAGGTCATGGTCGCTACTGATGTGGCCGGTCGCGGCATTCACGTTGACGACATCAGCCACGTCATCAACTACACGCTACCGGAAGAACCGGACGACTATATCCACCGTATTGGCCGTACCGGTCGCGCCGGCACCAGCGGCGTGTCCATCAGCTTTGCCGGCGAGAACGATGCGTTTGCCCTGCCACCGATTGAAGAGTTACTAGGACGTAAAATTGACTGTGAAACGCCACCGCAAAACTTGTTGAAAAGGCCGCCCAGACCGGGGCGTTAATAGATAAGGTTTGGTTTTCCCTCCATCCACGGGAAAACCAAACCCTGCTTGCTCTTGGCTACAAATACGCTTTGATTATTCAGCGTGTAACTACATCGGCTTGATGTTTACGCATCACCTAAACGTTTATTCGCTTCTTCAACAGTAATCTTTCCAAACATTGCATCCAGCAATATATTTAACCTTTGCTCTGCATCCCCAAACTTTCCAAAACCACCATACTGCAATGCATCAAAGTTGATGTTGCCAAGTGTCTGTCCCTTACTTTTTACGTTCATCTCCACTTTTCTCATATAGGTGGCCAAGTCCCAGCTCCACCACGCTCTATATGAAAGAATGTAATCATCTGGCCCTACTTCACTCAGCGAAGAAACAACAGTCGAGTGATAGCCATTGTCATAAAACCACTTTTCCAAAACAGGCAAAACGCTTTCCCGCGTAGACTTGTCTTGTAAAATAACCACGCCAGTCATCCCTGGTTCCTTGACCTGACTGATATCAGTGATTCCTTTATTGGACGCACAGCCGGTAGCAATGGTAACCAGAAAAGCCAACATCATAATTTTTTTCATTATACGCTCCTTTGTTTTTAGTATGAGTGACGCTATAAATCCGAGCCCAAACTTACTCGTATATCGCTCGGTACAATCCCGATAATAGCAATCCGCTTTCATTGAGCGCCGAATTAAACCATGATTTCCATATCGTCACAACAGCACCTGCCCGCCGGCCAGCTCCAGGTCATATCGAGCCAAATATATAGTGGCTGCCTGTATCACTAATAGTCAGGCTCATTGATTCACTATAAAAAGCCCCGCCCTGTTGCTCGCAACGACTTGCATCTAGCACACAACAGAGCGAGGTAAAAAACCTCTTAATAACGACGTGCTATCAACAGTAAGCCGGCCAAAGATAATCAAACTGCTTATAGAGTAGCCTGACTGCCAGCGCCCGGCTCAAAGCTGTTGTACGTCCTAACTCATCACCAAGTTATCCCGGTGAATCAATTCGGCATCACCGACATAACCCAAAACTCCGGCCAGTTCATCTGACGGACGGCGCAGGATTTTGACGCATTCTTCCGAATTGTAGTTAGTCAGGCCACGAGCGACTTCGACACCCTGTTCGTCAGCGCACACCAGCATTTCGCCACGACGGAAACTGCCACTAACGGCAGTGACACCGACTGGCAATAGGCTTTTATGTCCATCACGCAACGCTTTGACCGCTCCCGCATCCAGCGTCAGGGTGCCGCGGGTTTGCAGATGACCCGCTAGCCATTGCTTACGGGCAGCGTCACGACACTGGTCCGAGGACAGCAATGTACCCAGCGGCTCGCCTTCCTTGAGGCGTTCAATCACCCGCTCAATGCTGCCGCCCACAATCATGGTGTGTGCACCGGAGCGCGCCGCCAACCGTGCTGCACGCAATTTGGTCTGCATACCGCCACGTCCCAGCGCACCGGCACTGCCGCCAGCAGCAGCATCAAGCCAGGGCTCGTCTGCCCGTGCCTGCACAATCACTTTGGCATCCGGATTGCTGCGCGGGTCAGAGTCATACATGGCATCCTGATCGGTCAGAATCACCAGCAGGTCGGCTTCGACCAGATTGGCCACCAGTGCAGCCAAGGTGTCGTTGTCGCCAAAGCGGATTTCATCCGTGGCCACGGTGTCGTTTTCGTTGATGACCGGAATAACTCCCAGATCGAGCAGCGTGGTCAATGTGCTGCGTGCGTTCAGATAGCGTTTGCGGTCGGACAGGTCATCATGGGTCAGCAAAATTTGCGCGGTGCGCTCGTTATGATCGGCAAAACTGCTTTCCCAGGCTTTGACCAGACTCATCTGGCCCACCGCTGCCGCCGCCTGCAATTCATTGATCGCTTCGGGGCGCTGCTGCCAGCCCAGACGGCTCATGCCGGCGGCGACCGCACCAGATGATACCAGCACCAGATCAATGCCGGCCTCACGCAATGCCACCATCTGGCGCACCCAGACAGCCATGGCACCGCGATCCAGCCCGCGACCGTCAGCGGTCAGCAAGGCACTGCCAATTTTGATGACCCAGCGACGGGCCTGTGTTACCTGTTCACGCATACATCCCCGCTCAATTATCCGTATCCATCATTACTGTACGAGCACAGCTGTACAACACCAGACCTGCGTTTAGTGTACGTAAAACACTTCCGCCTGATCGTCATCATCATCGTCCCAGTCATCCTCTTCCTGCTCTTCTTGCGCCTTGACACCGGCACGGCGCAACGCTCGACGGTCATCCAGCTCCTGCAGGTGGGCACGACCTTCGTCTTCAATGCGCTGATCCAGATTGATCAGATAATCGGCGTACTCTTTGTCTTCAGCAATACGCAGCTCACGCTCGTCCAGATAACGCATGATGGCTTGACTCAGCTCTTTGGTACCTTCTTTGTCCAGCGCCGAGACCAAAAACACCGGGCCTTTCCAGTCCAGTCGCTCAATGACGGCCTGCTTGAGTTCTTCACGCTCGTCATCCAGCAGCTGGTCGATCTTGTTCAGCACCAGCCAGCGGTCACGCTCAGCCAGCGACGGGCTGAATGCGGTGATTTCTTCAACGATGGTTTGTGCAGCATCTGCTGGATTACTCTGGTCAATCGGAGCCAGATCGACGATATGCAACAATAAACGGGTACGGGTCAGGTGTTTGAGGAAACGCGTTCCCAGTCCCGCACCTTCCGCCGCACCTTCAATCAGCCCGGGAATATCGGCAATCACAAAGTTTTTAAACGTGCCCACTTTTACCACACCCAGATTGGGTGCCAGCGTAGTAAACGGATAGTCCGCCACTTTCGGTTTGGCCGCAGATACTGAACGAATAAACGTGCTTTTACCGGCATTGGGCAAACCAAGCAGGCCTACATCAGCCAGCACTTTCAGCTCCAGCTTGAGGTTACGGGCCTCGCCGGGGGTGCCGTCACTGGTCTGACGCGGCGCACGGTTGGTGCTCGACTTGAAGCGGGTATTACCCAGTCCGTGCCAGCCACCCTTGGCGACCAGCAGGCGCTGGCCATCCTCGACCAGATCTCCAATCACTTCCTGAGTATCGGCATCCACCACCGTGGTGCCAACCGGAACTTTCATGATCAGATCTTCCCCCTTGGCTCCGGTGCAGTCACTGCCACGGCCGTTCTCACCACGCTGGGCATTGAATCTGCGCGTGTAGCGATAGTCCAGCAAGGTATTCAAGTTGTGGTCGGCCTCCATGTATACCGAACCACCATCCCCGCCGTCACCACCGTTGGGGCCGCCGAATTCGATAAATTTTTCACGGCGGAAGCTCATGCAGCCATTGCCGCCGTCGCCAGCCTTGACGTAAATCGCTACTTCATCAACAAATTTCATAACTCTGTCCTGCATTGGAATGCGGGTATTATAGGGGTGTTTGGCTTTGATGCCCCACGGGCATTGAACAAATATCTGCCCACTTACGCACATCGGGTCACCCGCCTGGCCCCGAACTGCTGTACCAGCGATCCAAAGCCGGAATCACTGCTATATCCATAGACTACAAAAACAAACAAAAAAGCCCCGTCTAATGACAGGGCTTTTTTTCGTGTCCGGGGACTTAGGCGTTGACTACGCTAACGTAGCGACGACCAAAGGCACCTTTAACTTCGAACTTGACCACGCCTTCCTGTTTTGCAAACAGGGTGTGATCCTTACCCATGCCTACACCGTAGCCAGGGTGAAATTCGGTACCGCGCTGACGCACGATAATGTTGCCTGCCTGTACAACCTGGCCGCCGTAAATTTTAACGCCAAGGCGTTTCGATTCCGAGTCGCGACCGTTGCGGGTACTACCGCCAGCTTTTTTCGTTGCCATGAGTTCAGTTCTCCTGTGATAAACCCAAGCGCTTAGGCTTGAATACCAGTGATTTTGACTTCAGTAAACCACTGACGGTGGCCCTGACGCTTCATGCTGTGCTTGCGACGACGGAACTTGATAATGCGAATCTTGTCGTGACGGCCCTGGCTTACCACTTCAGCGGTAACCTTGGCACCTTCAACAACAGGAGCGCCGATTTTTACATCTTCGCCATTACCGACCAGCAGAACGCGATCGAAGGTAATGCTGTTGCCGGTTGCTTCTTCCAGCTTTTCAATTTTCAAGTATTCGCCTTCGGCGACCTTGTATTGTTTGCCACCAGTTACAATAACTGCGTACATCGTATATCTCCGTAATTCCTGCTCACCCGAACCTTTATAAGAATAGGTAGTGTCCGGCATGGCTGTCGTTGCTGGATAGGGCAACAGACAATTGCGTAAGGCAGGCTGCCTGAAAACGGACCTGCAGGAACACCCTGCACATCCATAACTTTGGAGCGCGAATTGTACGCAAGCTCGCGTCAGGATTCAAGCCCTGCAAAGCAGCTCTTTTCTTGACATCACCGGACACTGAACCTAGCATGCTGTCCAGTC
>CAZBXG010000020.1:22220-28629 GCA_964495925.1 uncultured Thiopseudomonas sp. | reverse complement strand
CTGGGCAACGACAAAGTACACTTGCTGGCCGCTTACGTTTACGGGCTGTCAAGCGCGTCCAACTAGATCAGATCTTCCTGATCAGCGGCGACCGGAAACTCCGGTCGCCGCTACCATAACCACTCACTGCTTCCGCCCTCCACTCCCAGCCCACCCTATTCATAAGGGCTACGGATACGATACTATACGCGGTTCCGTTTGCACCGCAGGGCCTTGTTGTCTGCCGACAAAGCAGTTTGTAGTCACAACAATTTGATTTATATCAAGTTTTGTAACCACAAAGTCATGTCTGCCCACTCGCAGCCACCCCTCTTGGGGATGACTCGTCTTGGCATTCGGTACACACGGAACACAAATCAAGACATAGACTTTAGTGGAAGCCTTAGCATGAGCACAGCAATCCAAGAGAATGCTTATAACTACAAGGTAGTCCGCCAGTTCACCATTGCAACGGTGATCTGGGGCATTGTAGGGATGAGCGTGGGCGTACTGATCGCCGCCCAGCTGGTTTGGCCAGACCTGAACTTCGATCTCCCCTGGACCAGTTTCGGACGCCTGCGTCCGCTGCACACCAATGCGGTCATTTTTGCATTTGGTGGTTCAGCCCTGTTTGCCACCTCGTACTACGTGGTACAGCGCACCTCACAAACCCGGTTGTTCTCTGACAGCCTGGCTGCTTTCACCTTCTGGGGTTGGCAGGCCGTCATTGTGCTGGCTGCCATCACTCTGCCGCTGGGCTACACCACCACCAAGGAATATGCCGAACTGGAGTGGCCTATCGCAATTTTGCTGGCCGTGGTCTGGGTGACCTACGGTATCGTGTTCTTTGGCACCATCGTCAAACGTAAAACCTCCCACATTTATGTTGGCAACTGGTTCTTTGGCGCATTTATCGTGGTCACCGCGATGCTGCACATCGTTAACCACATTTCGATTCCGGTTACATTCTGGAAGTCCTACTCCGCCTACGCCGGCGCCACTGACGCCCTGATTCAGTGGTGGTACGGTCACAACGCGGTCGGCTTCTTCCTGACCACCGGCTTCCTCGGCATGATGTACTACTTTGTACCCAAGCAGGCCGAGCGTCCGATTTACTCCTACCGTCTGTCCATCGTGCACTTCTGGGCGCTGATCACCCTGTACATCTGGGCCGGTCCGCACCACCTGCACTACACCGCACTGCCTGACTGGGCGCAGAGCCTGGGCATGGTCATGTCCATCATCCTGCTGGCACCAAGCTGGGGCGGCATGATCAACGGCATGATGACCCTGTCCGGCGCATGGCACAAATTACGTCATGATCCGATTCTGCGCTTCCTGGTGGTTTCCCTGGCCTTCTACGGCATGTCCACTTTTGAAGGCCCGATGATGGCCATCAAAACCGTCAACGCCCTGTCGCACTATACTGACTGGACTGTCGGCCACGTACACGCCGGTGCTCTGGGCTGGGTTGCCATGGTGACCATTGGCTCCCTGTACCACCTCATTCCGCGCCTGTTCGGCCGCGAGCAAATGTTCAGCATTGGCCTGATCAACGCCCACTTCTGGCTTGCCACCATCGGTACCGTTCTCTACATTGCTTCCATGTGGGTCAACGGCATCATGCAAGGTCTGATGTGGCGCGCCATCAACAGTGACGGCACCCTGACCTACTCGTTCGCCGAAGCCCTGTCAGCCGGTCATTACGGCTACATTGTGCGCATGATTGGCGGTATCTTCTTCCTCACCGGCATGCTGCTGATGGCTTACAACACCTGGCGCACCGTGCGTCTGACCGACCATAGCCGTGTCGCCAACGCTGCCCGCATCGTAGAAGGAGCACACTAATGCAAGGTCATGAGAAACTCGAAAAGAACGTCGGCCTGCTGGCGTTCTTCATGGTCATTGCCGTCAGTATTGGCGGCCTGACCCAGATTGTCCCGCTGTTTTTCCAGGATGTAGTCAACGAGCCGGTTGAGGGCCTCAAACCCTACACCGCACTACAGCTGGAAGGCCGTGACATTTACATCCGCGAAGGCTGCGTTGGCTGCCACTCACAGATGATCCGCCCGTTCCGCGCCGAAACCGAACGCTACGGCCACTACTCCGTGGCTGGTGAAAGTGTCTACGACCACCCCTTCCTGTGGGGTTCCAAGCGTACCGGTCCGGATCTGGCCCGCGTTGGCGGCCGCTACTCGGACGACTGGCATCGTGCGCACCTGTACAACCCGCGCAACGTAGTGCCTGAGTCAAAAATGCCTTCTTACCCATGGCTGGTGGAAAACCACCTGGACGGCAAAGATACAGCAGCAAAAATGAAAGCCCTGCGCTTTCTTGGCGTTCCCTACACTGATGAAGACATCAGCGGTGCCCGGAACGCTGTCAAAGGCAAAACCGAAATGGAAGCTGTAGTGGCTTACCTGCAGGTTCTAGGTACATCAATCAAAAATAAACGGTAACTGTTATGGAAATTGGAATGCTTCGCGGCCTGGGCACACTGGTCGTTTTTATCGCTTTTGTCGGTCTGGTTTTCTGGGCTTACAACGGCAAACGCAAAAGCAGCTTTGACGAGGCAGCCAACCTGCCTTTTGCCGACGATGCATCCGATACCACGAACTCCGATAAAGAACCCAAGGAGTAATAGCCATGACTTCATTTTGGAGTTGGTATGTTGTTATCCTGACCTCGGTCACTCTGGTGGCCCTGGTCTGGCTGGTATTTGCCACGCGCAAGGGCCAGCACAGTGACACCACTGAACAAACCGTGGGTCACGTTTATGACGGTATTGAAGAGTACGACAACCCCCTGCCCCGCTGGTGGTTCATGCTCTACATCGGCACCGTAGTGTTTGCAGTCGGCTATCTGGTTCTATACCCCGGTATGGGCAACTGGAAAGGCGTTCTGCCTGGCTACGAAGGCGGCTGGACTTCCACCAAGCAGTGGGAGCGCGAAGTTGAACGTGCCGATGAGAAGTACGGCCCGATTTTCGCCAAATACGCCAGCATGTCGATTGAAGAAGCCGCCGCGGATGCGGATGCACAAAAGGTCGGCGCACGCCTGTTTGCCAACCACTGTGCCATCTGTCACGGCTCCGACGCCAAAGGCTCGCCCGGCTTCCCCAACCTGACCGACAAGGATTGGCGCTGGGGTGGCGATGCAGCCACCATCAAGACCAGCATCCTCAATGGTCGTACCGGCGTGATGCCGGCCTGGGGTGAAGTCATCGGTGAAGAAGGCGTGAAAAACGTCTCTGCCTATGTGCGCTCAGAGCTGGCCGGCTTGCCGCTAGCAGATGCCGATTCCTTTGACCTGGAGCATGGAAAGCAGGTTTATAGCCAAACTTGCGTTGCCTGCCATGGCCCTGAAGGCACCGGTATGGCAGCATTGGGCTCACCAGACCTGACATCGCCCGGTGGCTGGATTTATGGCCAAAGCCTGACCCAGATCCAGCAAACCGTGCGTTATGGTCGCACCGGCGTCATGCCCGCACAGGACGAGTTCCTGGGCAACGACAAAGTACACTTGCTGGCCGCTTACGTTTACGGGCTGTCAAGCGATGCAGTCAAGTAATGGCTGACCAGGTAGCGGCAGTTTGTCACAGCAAACTGTCGTGACCTGAGTGTACTATTGTTTCCGGCAATCGAAGCCGGTTCTGGCCGGTATAATACCGGCCAGTTACGTTATGGAACCTAGAGGACAGCCCTGCAATGAGCGAACAAATACCCGTCAAGAACGTCACGCCCAACGCGACCAGTAATGACCTTTATGCCAAACGCGAAAAAATCCATACCCGGGCCTTTACCGGCGTATTTCGCACATTACGCATGTATGTGGGTGCGTTCCTCTTTTTGCTGTTCCTCGGTACCGCCTGGCTGAACTGGGATGGCCATCAGGCCGTCTGGTGGAACCTGCCAGAGCGTAAATTTTATGTCTTTGGTGCTACTTTCTGGCCCCAAGACTTTATGCTGCTGTCGTGGCTGTTAATCATCTCGGCTTTTGCTCTGTTTTTTATTACTGTCTATGCCGGCCGTGTCTGGTGCGGCTATGCCTGCCCACAAACCACTTGGACTTGGATTTTCATGTGGGTAGAAAAAATCACCGAAGGTGACCGCAACAAGCGGATGCGTCTCGACAAGGCACCCATGTCGGCAAACAAGTTCCTGCGCCGTCTGGCCAAGCATAGCCTGTGGATATTGATTGGCTTGGTCACGGGTATCACCTTTGTCGGCTACTTCACCCCTATCCGTGAACTGCCGATGGAGCTACTGACCGGACAGGCGCACGGCTGGTCATATTTCTGGGTCGGCTTTTTTACTGTCATGACCTACCTGGCTGCCGGCTTTTTGCGTGAGCAAATCTGTATCCACATGTGCCCTTACTCGCGCTTTCAAAGCGTAATGTTCGACAAGGACACCCTGATTGTTTCCTATGACACCAAGCGTGGTGAACAGCGTGGCGCACGTAAAAAATCCGCCGACTACAAAGCACTGGGGCTGGGCGATTGTATCGACTGCACCCTGTGCGTACAGGTATGCCCGACCGGTATTGATATCCGCGATGGCCTACAAATCGCCTGCGTCAGCTGTGCGGCCTGTATCGACGTGTGCGATGAGGTCATGGAGAAAATGGGCTATGAAAAAGGCCTGATTCGCTACACCACCGAGCACAACCTGTCTGGCGAAAAAACCAAACTGCTGCGACCTCGCCTCGTCGGTTACGCTGCTGCCCTGCTGGTGATGATCAGCCTGTTCAGCTACACCATTTTTAACCGCACGCTGGTCGAACTCAACGTGATCAAGGACCGTATTCCGTACCGGGAAAACATGTCCGGTCGGATTGAAAACGTCTATTTGCTGCGAATTATCAACAAAGACCAAAAAGCCCACACCTTTACACTGGGCACCAGCGGGCTGACCGGCATTACTCTGGAAGGCAAACAGAATTTTGAAGTCGAAGCCGGAGAAATATACTCCGCCCCGGTGTCTGTATCCGTAGACCCGGAAAGTATCGGCTCCAGCACCAACAAAATCGAGTTCAGCATCCAGTCAGTGGACGACGAACGCATTTCCCGCTCGTCAAAATCCACCTTTATTGGTCCTGCTTTTCGTTAAGTAGCCCTCATTGCTGCCAGGGCCGGTCAAACAGCCGGCTCTGCAGCAGCAAATTGCCCCAGCTCCGGCGCTGTCACATAGCGTCATGCAAGACCGGCCCTACCGCCACAAATTCACTCCAAACACAGGAAACAGCCCCATGCAGCAGACCGAGCACACCCCCAACCCCTGGTACAAAGAGCCGTGGCCCTGGTTCATTCTCGGCATTCTCGGCCTGTCTGTTGTGCTCGGCCTGTCCATGCTGACCATCGCCATCAAAAACCCGGTCAGCATGGTCGTTGACAACTATTATGACGCCGGTAAAGGCATCAACACCTCACTGGAACGCGAGCGTCTGGCAGTCGAGCTGGGCATGCAGGCACAAATCGATTTTGACCACGAGCGTGGCGAAGTGCAGCTGACCCTGAGCGGGGACAGCCGCCCACAACAACTGGTCCTCAATCTGATTTCTCCGACCCAGCCCGAACGTGACCGCCGCATTGTGTTACAGCCCGGCCTGGCTGAAAACCAGTATCGCGGCCTGTTGCCTGAAGACATTCTGGGTCGCCGGTTTGTCGAGTTGCTGGGCAGTGAAAACGAGCAAGACTGGCGTTTGTTCGAAGAAGAGACCCTGATCCTCAACGAGCCGGTCGAACTCGGCGAATCACAATAAACACACTCCCGGACGGCCCCAGCATTCATGTCCACGCCCCAGCCCTGCTATCACTGTAGCCTGCCGGTTCCTTCCGGCAGCCAGTTTCATACTGCGGTACTGGGCAGCCAGCGCAATTTTTGCTGCCCCGGCTGTCAGGCCGTTGCGGAGGCCATTGTCGATAATGGGCTGGAAAGCTACTATCAGCACCGCAACGAATCATCGACCAACCCGGACGCGCTGCCCGGCCTGATCCCCGATGAGCTAAAGCTGTACGACCGCAAGGACGTACAAGAACCCTTTGTGCACACCGAAGGCGAGCTGAGCGATACCCGCCTCTTAATTGAAGGCATTACATGCGCAGCCTGCGGCTGGCTGATCGAAAAACACCTCAACCAGCTGCCCGGTGTCCGCAGCGCAGAGCTGAATCTCTCTACCCACCGCCTCCATGTACAGTGGGAAAGTAGCCGACTGCCTTTGTCCGATCTGATTCAAAGCCTGCGCAAAATCGGCTATGCCGCCCACCCATGGCAACCTGACACCGTGACCGAGCAGCTCGCCCATGCCAACCGCAAGGCGCTGCGCAAACTGGGTGTCGCCGGCTTGCTATGGATGCAAGTCATGATGGCCTCCATGGCTACCTGGCCAGAGTTCAACATTGACCTGTCACCAGCAATGGACGGCCTGT
>CAZBXG010000020.1:0-22120 GCA_964495925.1 uncultured Thiopseudomonas sp. | reverse complement strand
ATGGCTACCTGGCCAGAGTTCAACATTGACCTGTCACCAGCAATGGACGGCCTGTTGCGCTGGGTCAGCCTGATCCTGACCACGCCGATCATCTTTTATTGCAGCACCGAGTTTTTTCAGGGCGCCATCCGTGATATCCGCACCCGTCACCTGACCATGGATGTTTCAGTATCGCTGGCAATTGCCGGTGCCTATGTCGCCGGTATCTGGTCAACCTTTACCGGCCAGGGCGAACTGTATTTTGATGCCTCGGGCATGTTTGCCTTTTTTCTGCTGTCAGGCCGCTACCTGGAAAAACGTGCCCGTGAGCGCACTGCCGCTGCCACAGCCCAACTGGTCAACCTCCTGCCGGCTTCCTGTCTGCGGCTGGACAGCAATGGCAATAGCGAACGCATCCTCCTACGCGAATTGCAACTGGATGACCGGGTTCTGGTGCCTCCGGGCCACCTGATTCCCGCCGACGGCGTGATCCTTGAAGGCCAGTCCAGCGTTGATGAATCGCTGTTGACCGGCGAATACCTTCCCTTGCCACGTATTGCTGGCGATCACGTCACCGCTGGCACCCTGAACGTGGAAGGCCCGCTCACCCTGCATGTCGATGCCCTTGGCGATGACACCCGGCTGTCTGCCATTGTTCGCTTGCTGGAGCGCGCCCAGTCACTGAAGCCCCGTCTGGCCGTAATTGCCGACCGTGTAGCCCAGTGGTTCCTGATCAGCGTGCTGCTGATTGCTGCCGTGGTCGGCCTGGTCTGGCTTAATCTGGACAGCAGCCGCGCCTTCTGGGTGGTGTTGTCCTTGCTGGTTGCCACCTGCCCTTGCGCCCTGTCACTGGCAACACCGACCGCCCTGACTGCTGCCACTGGTACTCTGCACAAGCTTGGCCTGCTGCTGACCAAAGGTCATGTCCTGGAAAGCTTCAAACATATTGATACCGTCATTTTTGACAAAACCGGCACCCTGACCGAAGGCCGTCTGACCTTGAAAAGCATCCAGCCTTTACCCGGGCAGGATGCTGATCACATGCTGGCTCTGGCCAGCGCACTGGAAAATCGCTCGGAGCATCCGATTGCCCGCGCTTTTGGTCACAGCCTGCTAACTGCCGCACACGTCACCAATACGCCCGGCATGGGACTGGAAGGGATGGTTGACAACCAGTTGCTACGCATTGGCCGCCCCGACTTTGTTTGCCAGCTCAGTCAAAGTCCGGTACCAACCGCACCATCCACCCAGGGCCAGTGGTTGCTGCTGGGTAACGAACAACAGCCATTGGCCTGGTTTGCCCTGGACGACCAGCTACGCAGCGATGCTCCTGCCCTGCTGGCAGCCTGTAAGAAAATGGGCTGGAACACCATGCTGCTGTCTGGCGACAGTTCACCCATGGTGCAGGAAGTCGCCAATACACTGGGCATTGCCGATGCCCGTGGTGGGCTGACGCCGAATGGCAAATTGACAATTCTGGAAGAGCTGCATCAACAAGGTCATCGCGTCCTGATGCTCGGTGACGGCGTCAATGACGTACCGGTACTTGCCGCAGCCGATATCAGCATCGCCATGGGCAGCGCCACTGATCTGGCCAAGACCAGCGCAGATGCAATCCTGCTGTCCAACCGGCTTGGCAGTCTGGTCGATGCCCTGGCTGTCGCTGGCAAAACCCGCCGCATCATTATCGAAAACCTGGCTTGGGCAACGCTGTATAATGGTCTGGTCATTCCCTTTGCGGCAATCGGCTGGGTCACTCCGGGCTGGGCAGCAGTTGGCATGTCTGTCAGCTCTTTGCTGGTAGTACTCAATGCCATGCGCCTGACCCGCCTGCCTCAACCTGCCGCCTAACTGGAGGTACTGCATGGCCGCACTCTACGTCATGATCCCGGTCGCCATGATCATTGTTGCCATCGCCATCTGGATTTTTTTCTGGGCAGTGGACAGCGGACAGTTTGATGATCTCGACAGTCCCGCCCACAGCATTCTGTTCGACGATACCGAGCCATTTACCGATAAGCACAAGGCCGAAGAAGACCAACACGAGCCGCCCAATGTCTGATACTTTGTTTCTGCTGCTGTCCGCATTCACCCTGGGCTTGTTGGGTGCCGGCCACTGTTTCGGCATGTGCGGCGGCCTGATGGGCGCGCTCGGCATGGCCATCCCCGCTGACCAGCAAAATCGCAAAGTACATTATTTGGTGCTGTATAACCTTGGCCGGATTCTCAGTTATGCACTGGCCGGTTTCCTGTTTGGTCTGGCCGGCTGGGCAGTGGATCAAAGCCCGGCTGCCGATATTCTGCGTGTCATTGCCGGTCTGCTGCTGATCAGCATGGGCCTATACCTGGCCGGCTGGTGGTTCGGACTGACCAGACTGGAACAGCTGGGCCAGCATCTCTGGCGACCCATTCAGAAAGTCGCCAAACGCTACATGCCGTTGCGCCAGCGCCGGCATGCGCTGCTGCTGGGTGCCCTGTGGGGCTGGCTACCCTGTGGACTGGTTTACAGCACACTGATCTGGTCCGCCAGTCAGGGCGACGCCAGCCTCAGCGCATTGCTGATGTTTTGCTTTGGGATGGGCACCTGGCCAGTATTGCTGGCTTCCGGCTTTGCCGCCGAAAGCCTTGGCCATTTCCTGCGTAACAGCAAAGTACGTGCAACTGCTGGCCTGCTGATTATTCTGTACGGTGTCTGGACATTACCCGGCCCGCACCAACACTTGCTGATGGGCGGTGCCCACTAAAATCCACACTCGCTTTACTGGCCTGCCCTTACCTTACCGCAATGGCTATTCGCCTGCATTATCATGGCTTTAGTCGTACCCAACAGCCTGCTTGATGCAAGTCAAACCACTCTGCTGCCGTGCTGCTTATACTTCATGTCCTGATCAAGCAAACGGGAAGGTTGTGCCATGCATCAAGCTACGCACCGGGTAGACAAGCGCACTGGCGAACACTATTGCACCGTTTTGCCCCCTTGCGCGCTTCCCAGCCCTGCCCAGCTCAACAGCACTACCGCCTTCGAGCGATTCCGGGCAATACAAAACCTCTCTTCCGGTAACCACGGCCTCGCCCTGCTGATACATATTCCAACATCAGATCAGTCGTTACCTGATGCCTATCCTGATGCTCTGATCAGCGAAGCCGGCCTGCTTGGCAAGCATTTAACAGACAAGCCCGAGCTACAGCTATTGCACGTCTACGGCGATGCCGGCCAGTTCAGTTCCCAACAACTGCAGCAGTTGTTTACAGTGCTCCGGCAGCATCTGCAGCTGCCTACCAACAATTTCGCCTGGTTTTCCATCGAAATCCAGCCCGACACCTCTAGCTGGGCTGCACTGGGCATGCTGCGTGATGCCGGATTCAACCGCATTACCCTGCACAGTAACGCCTCCTGTTTCCAGGCAACAGAAAGCCTGTATGAAGCTGCCCGTACCCTGCAGTACAACACCATTACCATGGCGCTTGCCCTGCCTGACAACAGTGCTGCAAGTGATATTCACACACAACACTTACAATCGATCATCGGCTTGCAGCCTGACCGCATTCTGCTGCAAGGGGCCGGCACTGCACCTGCACACCTGTGCGAAAGCCTGCTGTATGCTGGCTACGTGCAGGCCAGCAGTCACTGTTTTGTACTGCCTGATGACGAACTGCTGGAAAACTCTTGCCACAGCTGTGTAGAAAACTGCCGCACTCGCCACTTTTCTGTTTTGGGACTGGGTGCCGGCGCCAGCAGCCAGTTGACCGGTCTCTACTATCGCAATGACGACAACCTGACAACCTATATACAAGCACTCGTTAACAAACAGCTTCCTCCAGCCCGCGGATACCGGGAAATAGCCTAAAGTACAGTGATTACTGGCAGCTTTTTATAGGCTGGGGTAATCTATGCTTCATAAATCCATGTACCCGTCACCGGCTCAGGGCTCCGCGAATATGGCTGAAGTCATCAGTATCCGTAACACCAACCAAGCTCATTGCAAGGATTGCAGCCTGGCAACTCTGTGTTTACCCCTGTCCCTGGACATGAACGACCTGAACGCACTGGACGCCATCGTCAAGCGCAGTCGTCCGCTGAAAAAAGGGGAATACCTGTTCCGGCAGGCCGATACATTCAGCTCGGTTTATGCGGTGCGCACCGGCACCCTGAAAACGTTTAACCTGACCGACTGTGGTGACGAGCAAATTACCGGCTTCCACCTGCCCAGCGAATTTGTCGGACTATCTGCGGTCGATACCGAACTTTACCCGGTATCCGCCATAGCCCTGGAAACCACTTCGGTCTGCGAGATTCCTTTTGAGCGTTTTGACGAGCTCAGTGCCCGCCTGCCGCAATTGCGCCGCCAGCTGATGCGCATCATGAGCCGGGAAATTCGTGACGAGCAACAAATGCTGCTGTTGCTGTCCAAGAAAAACGCGGAAGAGCGCGTTGCCACTTTTTTGGTCAACCTGTCCGCCCGTTTCCGGGCCCGCGGCTATTCGCCCTACCAGTTCCGCCTGGCCATGTCGCGCAACGAGGTTGGCAATTATCTGGGTCTGGCGGTAGAAACCGTCTCCCGGGTATTTACCCGCTTTCAACAAAATGGGCTGCTGAAAGCCGAAGGCAAGGAAATCCAGTTGCTTAACCTGATGGATCTCTGCGCCCTGGCAGGTGGCGGACTGGAACCCTGATTTCCCATAGATGCTGTGTCGAGCTGTAAGGAGTACACCATGATTTTCGATGCTTTTGCTATCAAGTCGCTGATTCGGGCCATTCCCGACTTCCCTCGCGAAGGGGATATCTTTCGCGATATCACTCCCGTATTTCAGTCGCCCAAGGCGACCCGCATGGTGGTCGATAGCTTGGTACAACGCTATGTTGAAAGCAATTTCACTCATGTCGGTGCGATTGAGGCCCGTGGTTTTTTGCTCGGTTCCATGGTGGCTTACGCCCTGAACAAACCACTGGTGCTGTTTCGCAAGCAAGGCAAACTACCTGATGATGTTCTGACCGAACCCTACGATGCCGGCTATGAGCAATCCGTACTGGAAATTCATCAGGGCGTTTTGCAGGAAGGCCATAAGGTGTTGTTGCTAGACGACATAATCGCCAGCGGCGCTACCTTTATTGCCGCGGCCAGCCTGATCCGGCGCATGGGCGCATCCGTTTATGAAGTCGCCGCCATTGTTGATCTGCCTGAACTGGGCGGCTCTCGCCTCCTGCAAGATAGCGGCATCAGCAGTTACAGCCTGACCGCTTTTGCCAGCGACGAACGCTAACAGCCGACTATATGCGGGCAGCCCTCAAACCCGGCTGCCCCACTGCTTGCAGACAAGGCTGAAAAAACTCCAGCAAGCGGCTTTTTTGTGCAATAGCATCCTGATAACCCAATTCGATCAGTTCCGCACAATAGTCTTTCTCGAACAACAAATAACTCAATACTCCACCACCCGTACTGCGGGTCGCTCCCGGCCCGCGTAAAAAGGTACGAATTGAAGACGGCAGCTGATGTCGATGACGCACCGCAATATCATCAATGATCTGACTGGGCTGAATCACCAACACCTCAACCGGTGTCAACCCTTCCTGCAAATGATGGTGTTCCGGCGATATCAGCTCACCCAACTGGTTCAGCCGTTGTAGCAGCTCCAAATCCGATTCCAGATTGTCAGTAAAGGTGCTATTGAGCAAATGGCCGCTGATTTGTGCCAGTGTTGGCGCACGCAGCTGCAACCTAGTATCAGCCTGTTCCTGCAAACGACTGTTGACCCCAATGACCAGTATCCGGTTGGCTCCCAGATGCAGTGCAGGACTGATCGGTGCAGTCTGGCGCACCGCACCATCACCATAGAACGCATTACCCAGCCTGACCGGCGGAAATAATAGTGGAATGGACGCACTGGCCAGCAAGTGATCCAGTCCGAGCCGGATCGGCACACCCTGTCGCCGGTAACGCTGCCAGGGCAAAACGGTACCCCGGCTTTGATAAAAAGTGGTCGACTCGGAACCCTGATAAGAAAAAGCGGTAATGCCTACCGCCCTCAGTTTACGTCGGGCCAGCGCCAGGCTGATGCCACTGAAATCCAGCTCATTACTGAGCAACTCGCGCAGCGGTTCGTTATCCAGCAAGGCCAGCGGTACCTGTCCGCGCCCCAAACCAAGCAAGTGTGTCCGGCTAAAGCGCACCGCCTGATGCAGCACTCCCGGCCAGTCAGTGCGGTACACTTTGTTGGTAGTGAAATTTTGCCAGACCTGTTCCAGCTGCTGAATCGACTGTTTGAAATGCATCGCACCACAGGCCAGGCTAACCGCGTTGATTGCACCTGCCGACGTGCCAACAATAACCTGAAAAGGGTTCTCTTCAGGCTGCGGCCACAGGTCTGCCACCGCTTTCAAAACCCCTGTTTGATAAGCGGCGCGCGCACCACCACCAGACAGGATCAGCCCGGTAACCTGGGGTGCCGGCTGCGGGATTTTCTTGCGAAACAAGTGTTCACCGATCATCAATAAACCTTGGCCTCGCCCTCGGGTCGGGTTTTAAAGCGCCTGTGGCTCCACAAGTACTGCTCAGGATGAGCCATGATCGCTCGCTCAACCCACTGGTTAATACGCAAGCAGTCCTGTTCATCATTTTCACCTGGAAATTCCTGCCAGGCCGGCTCAATTTGTAACAAATAACCCTTGCCACGCGGCAAACGGCTTTGCCGCATGGGAATCACCACCGCACGTCCCAGCCGGGCAAAAGTGCTGGTCGCCGTCACTGTCGCTGCCGGCACTCCAAACAATGGGACAAACAGGCTTTGTTTCCGACCATAATCCTGATCAGGTGCGTACCAGATGGCACGTCCCTGGCGCAGATGCCTGAGCATGGTACGCACATCTTCACGCTCAATCGCAATGGCATCCGCATTATGTCGCTCGCGCCCTTTGCGCTGCACATAATCAAACACCGGATTTTTATGCGCCCGGTACATACCGTCAATGGTGTGTTGCTGTCCCAGCAAGCCAGCACCAATTTCAAGGGTAGTAAAATGGATCGCCATCAGGATTACCCCCTTTCCGGCTTGCTGCGCCTTCTGCAAGTGTTCCAGCCCCTCGACCTGCACCAGCCGCTCCAGTCGTTGACACGGCCACCACCAGCTCATTGCCATCTCGAAAAAAGCAATGCCGGTAGAAGCAAAATTTTGCTTCAGCAGGTAATCCCGCTCACTCTGGCTCATCGCCGGAAAACACAGCTCCAGATTGCGTCTGGCAATATGTCGGCGTGAACCGGCAAAGCGATACATCAACGCTCCAAGCCAGCGCCCCAGCTTGAGCAACAGTGGATAAGGCAGCTGTACCAGCAACCACAGCAAACCAAGACCCAGCCACAACAGCCAGAATCTGGGGTGCAAAAACTGCTTTTGAAAGCGGTTCTCCTTCATTTCATGCCATCCACACTTAAAAACCCATCCAGTTTACGGAAAAATTTGCAGACTCGCACGCTTGCCGCTATAAGACTATTCTTTTGCGTAGTGGATACCAGCATGGAACAAACCGATTTACTGGAGCAAGAGTCCGAACAGCAGGCTCCCGTCTTTCAGCTCAAGGGCAGTATGCTCACTCTGACCACTCTGGAACTACTGGGCAATGACCTGGATGTTCTGGATCTGCAACTGGCAGAAAAAGCCGCCCAAGCCCCTGACTTTTTCCAGGATGCACCACTGATTCTGGCACTGGACAAA
Source organism: uncultured Thiopseudomonas sp. (assembly GCA_964495925.1). Classification (GTDB taxonomy): domain Bacteria; phylum Pseudomonadota; class Gammaproteobacteria; order Pseudomonadales; family Pseudomonadaceae; genus Thiopseudomonas. Next base: position 14,434 of record CAZBXG010000020.1, on the reverse strand, counting down.
CGTCCGGCTGGCGAATTGCCTGACCTTGCGGAACTACTGGCCATCTGTCGCAAACACGGTCTGCGCACACTGGCCCTGCGGAGCGAGCAAGAGGACGAACTGGCCGCTGCTGCTGCGCTCGACTTGCCGGTACTCCCGCTGTCTCTGGCTCGTGACCGTGCCCTGCCGACACAAAGCCAGCCCGCCGCACCCAAAGAGCCCGAACTGCTGCCGGCACGCATCATCACCACTCCGGTACGCAGCGGCCAGCAAATTTATGCCAAAAATACCGACCTGATTGTCACTGCATCAGTCAGTGCCGGTGCCGAGCTGCTTGCCGACGGCCACATTCATGTTTACGGTGCCATGCGTGGCCGGGCTCTGGCCGGAATTGGCGGCAACACCGAAGCGCGTATTTTCTGTCAGCAACTGGGTGCAGAGCTGGTCTCTATCGCCGGTCAATACAAGATTGCCGAAGACTTGCGTCGTATTCCTGCCTGGGGCGGTGCCGCACAAATTTACCTTGCAGGCGAACAGATGCACATTGTTGCACTCTAAGCAGAACAAGCCGGCCTTTAGGCGTGCGTACCAGATTGCAACCCGTTATAATCGCCGGCATTTCCCCGGCCACTCTTCTTTAATTTAAGGTGACTCCCTTGGCAAAGATTCTCGTTGTAACTTCAGGCAAAGGTGGCGTTGGCAAGACCACTACCAGTGCCGCTCTGGGTACCGGTCTGGCGCTACGCGGACACAAAACCGTGATCGTCGACTTTGATGTGGGTCTGCGTAACCTCGACCTGATCATGGGCTGCGAACGCCGTGTGGTATACGACTTTGTCAACGTCATCAATGGTGATGCCAGCCTGAATCAGGCCCTGATCAAGGACAAGCGCCTGGAAAACCTCTATATCCTCGCCGCCAGCCAGACTCGTGACAAGGATGCGCTCACCCAGGAAGGCGTCGAAAAAATCATCGCCGAACTGAGCGAAGATTTTGACTATGTGATTTGTGACTCGCCTGCCGGTATCGAAAAAGGCGCACACCTGGCCATGTATCTGGCCGACGAGGCTATTGTGGTCACCAACCCGGAAGTCTCTTCCGTGCGCGACTCTGACCGCATGCTCGGTCTGCTGTCCAGTAAATCCAAGCGTGCCGAAGAAGGCCGAGAGCCGATTGTCGAGCACCTGCTGTTGACCCGCTACCATCCTGAACGCGTAGCCACTGGCGAGATGCTCAGTGTAGAAGACGTAGAAGAAATTCTTTCTATCAAGATGATTGGTGTGATTCCCGAGTCGCAGGCCGTCCTGAAAGCTTCCAACCAGGGCATTCCAGTCATTCTTGACGAGGAAAGCGACGCTGGCCAAGCCTATAGCGACGCTGTCGAACGCCTGCTGGGCAAAGACATTCCGCACCGTTTCCTGGATATCCAGAAAAAAGGCTTCCTCAAACGCATGTTCGGAGGCTAACGCACGACAATGAGCATCATCAATTTTTTCCGTTCCCGCAACAAGCCAAGCAGTGCCAGCATTGCCAAAGAACGCCTGCAAATCATTGTCGCCCACGAACGTGGTCGCTCCGATGAGCCGGACTATTTGCCCGAACTGCAAAAAGAGCTGGTCGAGGTGATTCGCAAGTACGTCAACATCGACAGCGAGCAAGTGCAGGTCGCACTGGACAATCAGGGCAACTGCTCGATTCTCGAACTGAACGTAACCCTGCCCGATCGTTAACCTTCCTTACACCATGGCCTGCCCTCCGCAGGCCATGTTCCTGCCGGATATCCAGCCACATGCCACTGTCCGATATTCCTGTCGTATATCATGACGAACACCTGCTGGTGGTTAACAAGCCAACCCTGATGCTATCGGTACCCGGTCGTGCCGAGGATAACAAAGACTGTCTGGTACTGCGGCTGCAACAAAACGGCTACCCTGAAGCGCTGATTGTGCACCGGCTGGACTGGGAAACGACCGGACTCATGGTACTGGCCCGCTCATCCGGCATTCATTCCGAGCTGTCACGCCAATTCCGTGAACGGCAAGTATCAAGGCGTTATCAGGCTTTGTGCTGGGGCCACCTGCCCAGCTCCTCCGGTCAAATCGAGTTACCCATGCGCTATGATCCGCCGAACAAACCAAGGCAGATTGTCGACTGGGTTCACGGCAAGTCTGCTTTGACCTTTTGGCGATTGCTGGAACAAAATGGACCATCCAGCCGTGTCGAACTGACCCCGCATACCGGCCGCTCACACCAGTTGCGCGTGCATCTGAACAGTCTGGGACACCCGATCCTGGGTGATCCGCTGTATGCCCACGCCGAAGCGTTACAGGCCGCACCGCGATTATGTCTGCATGCTACGGAACTGTCGTTTGTGCACCCGCACAGCGGCAAACTGCTGGAACTCCATTGCCCTCCAGAGTTTTAGCCCTTGGCTTTATCGCAGCTCCCGCAACGGAACAGAGGCTCCACCTGTCGCTCGCTGCTGCAGCAAACTCCATGCATGTTACAGCCAGCCCAAGCCAGCATTGGTGAAACACTGTTCGGTTGCATTTCAATACAAACTCGCAAGTTCCCCCTGGCCGAAAACAACACCGCCTTTCCCATTCTGCTGCTTTCCAAGTAAACTGCCCAAGTCTTGTTTGCCATGGCAGCCCTCATGAAACACCGTGAAGCCATCCTTAACCTGCGGCATTACCTGGCCAGCCAAATTCATGGCCAAGAGCATCTGCTTGACCGCTTACTGATTGCCCTGCTGGCCGACGGCCACTTGCTGGTCGAGGGTGCTCCCGGTCTGGCCAAGACCAAAGCGATCAAGGATCTGGCGCTGGGTGTCGATGCCAGCTTTAAACGCATCCAGTTCACACCCGACCTAATGCCAGCCGACATTACCGGTGCCGACATATACCGCCCCGAACAGGCCCGCTTCGAGTTTTTACACGGCCCGGTATTTCATAATTTGTTGCTGGCCGACGAAATCAACCGCGCACCAGCCAAGGTGCAATCAGCTCTGCTGGAAGCCATGGCCGAGCGTCAGGTCAGCGTAGGGCAGCATACCTATTCCCTGCCTGAACTGTTTCTGGTAATGGCCACACAAAACCCGATTGAACAGGAGGGTACTTACCCACTGCCGGAAGCACAGCTCGACCGTTTTCTGATGCAGGTCAACGTACACTTCCCCGACGCTACGGTAGAACGAAAAATCATTCAACAGGCGCGCGAACAAGCCTTGCATGGCCAGTCAGAACCACAGCACAAACTGTCCATCGACGATATTTTTCAGGCACGCAAAGAAATTCTCTCGCTGTACATGGCCGACAACGTAGAGGCTTATCTGGTGCAGCTGGTCATGGCTACACGTTATCCGGCCAAGTATGACAACGAGCTGGCCGACTGGCTATATATGGGCTGCAGTCCCCGTGGCTCAATTGCTCTGGATCGCTGTGCGCGGGCACACGCCTGGCTGGCCGGACACGACTTTGTCAGTCCGGACGACATTCAGGCGGTGCTGGCTGATACCTTCCGCCACCGTCTGAGCCTTTCTTTTGCAGCTCTGGCTGGCGGCGTGGAGGTCGAGCAAGTCATGCAGCGCATTCTTGATGCGGTTCCCGTGGCCTGACCCATGGATGCGCTGGGACGTACCCATGTCGAGCTGTCCGAGCTGATCCACGCCCGTCTGTGGTTGTCCCGCCTGCCTGACAACAAAAGCAAGTCTCCCGCCAGTACCATCAGCGGCCAACATCTGGCCCGCTTGCATGGGCAAAGTACCGAATTCGATCAGGTGCGCGATTATCAGCACGGCGATGATGCTCGGCATATTGACTGGCGTGCCAGCGCCCGCGCCGGTGCCATCCAGACCCGGCTGTTTCGCCGTGAACGTGATCGCCCCGTCTTCATTCTGGTGGAGCAAAGCCCGGCCATGTTCTTTGCCAGTTGTGGCAATTTCAAGTCGGTACAGGCTGCTCTGGTTGCCAGCCTGTTTGCCTGGGCTGCCAGTTCGGTGCATGACCGTATTGGCGGCCTGGTATTTGGCCGCCCCACCGGCCGCCTGACACCTCCGGCTCGCAACCGGCAGGGTGCTCTACAGTTGCTGGACAATATTTGTCGTGAAAATCAGCGGCTGAACAGCCCTTTCCCAACCGACAATAGTAACCCGCTACAACAGGCGCTAGAACAGTGCCGCCCCCATCTGCTGCCCGGCTGCCTGCTGATACTGGTATGCAGCGAACAGCACCTGTCCCCCGACGCTGCCCGTCAGCTCGGCACTCTGGCCATACGCCATGAAAGCATCTGGCTGCCCGTTTCCGATCCACTGGAACACCTGCTCCCTCATCAACAAGGGCTGGCATTTGCCGGACAACAACAGCAACTGTTCCTGCAACAGCAGCACTCCTCCCTGTCCCAAGGCTGGCAACAACAGGCCAGACAAACCCGGGCTTTATGGCAACAGCTGGCTACCAAACACCAAACCATCCTGTTGCCAGTCTGCACCTCCAGTTGCCTGTCACAACAGCTGCCCGGCCTGCAGGAGGGTTTGCATGTCATCAGCACTTGAAAGCATGCACCCGCTCATCTACCCGGCTGAACCGCTTGTTACTACTGCCGGTGTGTCGCTATGGTGGCTGTTGCTTGCAGTCTGCCCGCTGTTGCTGCTGGTATTCTGGCTGTGGCACAAACGGCCGCAGCTGCCTCCGTCAACGCTTATTGCCGAACCGGCCAACCAGCTGGCTGCGGCCCTGCAACAGCTCGAACAGCTGCCCAAACCTGCTGCTGGCGAGCAGGCCGGACCCTGGCTCCAACAGCTGAACCTGCTGCTCAAACGTTTTTGTGCAGTCCGATACCCGGAAGTGGCCACCCACCGGCTGGGCGGCCGCGAATGGCTGGCCTTTCTTGACAGCCGCTGTCCCGCTGCCGGTCTGACCCGCTGGATGGTACTGGTACAAGGCAGCTACCTGCCAGACTGTCGCCTGAGCGATACTGCAGTCGAGGATCTACACCACGCTGTCACTGTCTGGATGCGTGCCCATGTTTAATCTCGCCTGGCCGTGGCTGTTGCTCTGTTTGCCTCTGCCGCTGATACTGCGCTGGTTGCTGCCACCTGCCGATCCGTCCCAAAGCGCGTTGCGGGTACCTTTTTTTAATCAGCTGGACAAACTGGCCAGCCAGGAACCAGCACTACGCAACCGTTTCAGTCCACGTTTCTGGCTGCCCGCAACCATCTGGATACTACTGGTCTTTGCCGCCGCCCGCCCACAATGGCTGGAACCGCAAAAGCACCTCAACATCGCAGGTCGCAACAGCATGCTGGCAGTAGACCTGTCTGCCTCGATGCTGGTGAAAGATCTGGAGCACAGCAACATCAGCAGATTCGATGCCACTCGGGAGCTGCTGCTGCAATTGCTGGCCAGCCGACCGGATGACCGTTTTGGCCTGATTTTTTTTGCCAGCCAGGCTTACTTGCAAGCACCACTGACGTTTGACCACGACAGCCTGCGTCACTGGCTGGAGCGGGTCGAACCGGGCATTGCCGGCGACAATACCGCAATTGGCGACGCCATTGGTCTTGGCATCAAACGTTTGCGTAATCTGCACGCCAGCCAGAAAAACCTGATTTTGCTGACCGACGGCGCCAACAATAGCGGCATCATGCCACCACGCACTGCAGCCCGCTTTGCCGCCCGCGAAGGCATCCGCATCCATGCCTTGGGCATAGGTCAAGCTGCCAGCAACAGCCAAACAGGCCCGGACCAGGCTCTGCTGCAAGATATCACCTGGCTGACCGGTGGCCGCTACCTGCATATCGACTCACAACAGTCACTGGAAAGCGCCATCCGTTTTTTTGACAGTCTGCCCACTGCTGAAACGGAAACCCAGGCAAGCTGGCAAACTCAGGAGCTGTACCACTGGCTCCTGTATGCCGCCTTTCTAGCCGGTATGCTGTATGCCCTGTTCCGTCTGCTGCAACACATTCGTGCCAGCCAGCAGGAGCCTGATCATGCCTGATTTCTGGCCTACACTAACACAGCCCGCCGCTCTGCTGCTGATACCACCGGTCTGGTTACTGCTGTGGTTGCTATATCGACGCAAACGACGCAGCAATTACTGGCAACAGCAATTGCCACCGGCTTTTCAGCTCTGGTTATTGCACGGAAAACACGCTGCCCAACAAAAAACACCCTGGGTTTTATTAGCCATCGCCACACTGTTTGGCGGACTGGCCCTGTCATCACCGCAACTGCCCACCAGCGCCCCCTCAGCCGCAACAACACCTGATCCTTTGGTGCTGGTACTTGAACTGACCCCTGACATGCTGGCCAGCGATCTGCCCCCCAGCCGCCTGCACCAGATGCGCAGCAAAGCCATGCAAATGCTGCAAGCCCAGCTACCCGGCCAAACAGCAATTGTGGTGTATGCCGGTTCAGCGCATACCTTGCTGCCGCTCTCGACCGACCCTGCCATAGCTGACAATCTGCTGCAAGCCCTGCATCCCGAGCTGATTCCGGTACCCGGACGCAATGCAGCAATAGCCATTGCCCGCGCCCAGGAGCTGCTGCTGCAAGGAGCCAACCGGCATGGCCGTATCGCATTGCTAACCCACAACCTGAGCAGCTCCGAGCAAACAGAGATTGTCAAGCTGCTTTCGCAAGAACACAGCAAGTTGGCCATTATTGGCGTGGGCAGCCTGCAAGGTGCACCTGTCCCAGCAATGATTGACGGCAGCTTTAATAGCGACAGAGCGCTCAGCCGCTTGCAAGAGCAGCAACTGCAACAGTTTGCTCAACGCACAGGCTCAGGCTATGCCCGCCTCAGCACTAGCCATCAAGACTTGTTGCAATCACAGCTGTTTATCAAAAATCAAAGCGGCCAGCTGCAGGCCAACACCGCCAATACACCTGCCAACACCGGCTACTGGCTGATATTGCCAGCGCTGCTTGCACTCGCTCCTCTGGCCCGCAAAGGCTGGCTGTTCTGTCTGCTGCCCGTCTTGCTGTTACAGCCAGAGCTGCTGCTGGCTGCACCTCCCGACACACACCCCATCGAGCTTGTTGAAACCGATCCAGAAACGGCCCTGCTACAACTACAAGATCCGATGTGGCTTGGAATCGCTGCCTATAACGCCGGTAATTTTCAGCTGGCTATTGATTATTTTACCGATATCGACAGCGCCGCTGCCCACTACAACCTTGGCAACAGTCTGATGCAGCTCGGCGATTACGCCAATGCTGCCAATGCTTATCAGCAAGCACTCAAGCTACAGCCCGAGCTGTCTCAGGCGCGTGATAACCTAGCTCTGGCTACACAACTGCAACAGCAGATTCCACCACCTGACGAACACGCCAATAACGGCATCAACCCAGCCACTGAAGCAGGTGTGGGCAATCAGGAGCACAATGAAAAAACTGCTACACTGCTGCCTTCCCACCAGGATTTCCAGCACGGTTCCCTTGACTCATGGCTCCAGCAAATTCCCGACAACCCGGCCACTCTGCTCAAACGCAAATTTCGCCGCGAACTGCCGCCTGCCACACCCTGAGCTGGCTTGGCTTTGTGTTCCTCTGGCTGTTTGCCGGTCTGGCCCAGGCTGCCAGCTTTTCCGCACAGGTTGACCGGCACGAGTTGCAGCTGGGCGAAAGCCTGTTACTGACCCTGGAGCTGGATCGTCCTGACTACTTTGTTGACCCAGACATCAGTGCGCTACACAAACATTTTGAACTGCTTTCCAGTAGCCACCAGCCGCTGATAGAAGAACAAGGTCAAAGCGTCAGCCGCTGGCTGTTGCGCCTGCAACCAAAACAAGCCGGCGTGCTGACTATTCCTGCCCTGCCGCTGGGCGAGCTGCGCTCCACACCGTTAACAATACAGGTCGAGGCTCCTACAGCCAAAGCCACGCCTGTAATGGAACCGGTTTACATTGATTCCAGCCTTGATCATGAAGAGCTTTACTTACAAGCCCAGGCGGTGCTGACCGTCAAGATCTACCACTCGATTCCGCTTTATTCGGATGGTCAGCTCAGTCCGCTGGCTATCGAAAGCGCACGCATTCAACCGCTTGGCGAAGCCTCTACCTATCAGCAATATATTCACGGAATCCGCTATGGCGTGATTGAAATGCGCTATGCAATTTTTCCACAAGCAACCGGCATTCTGACCATTGCACCACAAACCTTTGTCGCCACACTGGCAGGCGATGGCGATTCCTCCCTGCAAACCCGGCACCCACCTGCACCCGGTCGCAAAATCCAGGTCAAAAGTGCATCTATTCCTCTCAAGGTCAACCCACCACCGGCTGAGTTCCCTGCCGATGCTGTATGGCTACCCGCCCGCGCCCTGCATCTGCAACAGCAACTGAGTCCGGACAGCAACCAGGCCAGTCTGGAGCAGGCGCTCGAATACACAATAGTGCTGGAAGCTGATGGCCAGCCTGCCAGTGCTTTGCCTGCCCTGCTACCCGGGCACTTGCCGGGCTTTCGTCTGTATGGCAACCCACCGGTACACGCACAAAACACCAGCACCCATGGAGTTCATACCCGACAGGAAGAACAGCTGCTACTGGTTGCCTTGCAGCCCGGCAGTCTGGCCCTGCCTGCCCTGCGCCTGCCCTGGTGGAATACCACCACCGACACACTGGAGTGGGCCACTGGTCAGGCGCAGCAACTGGAAATATTTGATCCAAACCCCAACACTCAAACCACCACCGAAGCGCCCGCAACAGCTGATCACAGACTCTGGCAGCTAACTTCCCTGCTCCTGGCAGCACTCTGCCTGATACTGGCTTTTTTGTGGCGCCGTGCCCGGCGACTGCCGGCAATAGCTGCGCCTGCTGTCCAGAAAAACACTGTACGCCTGCTGGAAGACCTGAGAAAAGCCTGCCAGGCCAATCAGCCCCAGCAAGCCCGCACGCTGCTCGACCAATGGCTGCGGCACAGCAATTACAGTCTGGCCGGGCTGCCCCATACTCACCCCGAACTACAGGCTGCCATGCGCGAGCTGAACCAGGTCCTGTATTCACCCGGCGAGCAACTCTGGGATGGCAACCGTTTGTGGCAGGTCATCCGCCTGCTGGCCAGCCAACAGCAGCAGGACGATACCCAGCAGCTGCCACCGTTGTATCCGCCCTGATGCAGTTTGGCTGACCACAAAACTGTACATGCCAGCTTCCGCTTAATGTGTGGCCACAGGTAATCCCCGCATCATTGCGTCATTTATCCTCTACGACCAAATACTGTTTTCATCGGTAACCCTTTCGTTCCCGCCTGCAAAGGGTTAAGGTTTGCTGTTATTATTTTACGAGCAATATGTATTACCCCCTTCGACGAGTGAGCATCCATGGCCGATTTACCCATCAGTGACCTGAACGTTTCTTCCAATATCGCGCTGATCACGCCCAAGAAACTTAAAGACAAAATTCCGCTAACCGACAAGGCCCGCAAAACTGTCAGCGAAGGCCGTCAGGTAGTGCGCGATATTCTGGACGGCAAGGACCACCGCCTGTTTATCGTCATTGGCCCCTGCTCGATCCACGACATCAAGGCAGCCCACGAATATGCCGACCGTCTCAAGGCTCTGGCGGACGAGCTGTCCGACACCCTGTATATCGTCATGCGGGTTTACTTTGAAAAACCACGCACTACAGTCGGCTGGAAAGGTCTGATCAACGACCCCTATCTGGATGACTCGTTCCGCATTGAAGACGGCTTGCACATTGGCCGCCAGCTGCTGCTGGATCTGGCCGAAAAAGGCTTGCCCACCGCCACCGAAGCGCTCGACCCGATCACCCCGCAATACCTGCAAGACCTGATCAGCTGGTCAGCGATTGGTGCGCGTACCACCGAATCACAAACCCACCGTGAAATGGCCTCCGGCCTGTCCTCGGCGGTCGGTTTCAAAAACGGCACTGATGGCGGCCTGACTGTAGCGATCAACGCATTGCAGTCGGTTTCCAGCCCCCACCGTTTTCTGGGCATCGACCAGTGCGGTCAAGTGTCGATAGTGACCACCAAAGGCAATCAGTACGGCCACGTCGTGCTGCGCGGCGGCAACGGCAAGCCAAACTATGATTCGGTCAGCGTCACCCTGTGCGAGCAGGAGCTGACCAAGGCCAAAATCCAGCCGAACATCATGATCGACTGCAGCCACGCCAACTCCAACAAGGACCCCGCGCTGCAACCTCTGGTGCTGGAAAACATCACCAACCAGATCGTGGATGGCAATACTTCGATCAGCAGCCTGATGATTGAAAGCCACCTGGGCTGGGGCAGCCAGTCCATCTGCGACGACATCAGCCAGCTCAAGTATGGCGTATCCATTACCGATGCCTGCATCGACTGGAATACCACCGAGCAGTCCCTGCGCGCCATGCGTGACAAGCTCAAGGATGTCTTGCCTCAGCGCAAACGCAACTGATTGCAGCACATATAAAAAAGGGCCGGCATTTACTGGCCCTTTTTGTTTGCATAAAACACTTGTTGTCAGCTCACTGCTGTTTGCCTGCCTGCCGCTTCATGAACACTTCGACATAGCTACAGCTTGGCCGCACCGTAAATCCATGCTCGCGGGCATAATCCAGTGCTGCTGCCGTCACAATCGCCGCCAGTCCTCTGCCCCGCAATTCATCGGGAACAAAAGTATGACAGTAATCCAGCGTTTGCCCGCCCAGCCGACGATAGTCAAGATGAGCACGATGGCCATCGACAAACATTTCGAAGCACTGTTCCTGTTCGTTATGAATCACCTGATTTTCATTGGTCATGCTGTTCTCTCCTGTTGAATGCCTGTGTTCCAGAATACAGCTCACAGTATTTTCTGCACGCAAAAAAAAGACGACCCAAAGGCCGTCTTCAAATACGTTCCGGGGGGAGGAACGCTACGCATGAATCTGTCTTCTCGCAGGAGGTAGACGGCTGGCAATATACCCTGCTTGCCCGTCCACCAACACCCCACGAAAGTCTATACAGTCCGTTTGTGACCGATCATTCACACCATCGGACAACAAATCATAAAAGACTCCCCGCTGCTACATATCATGATTTTATGTGCTGATTAAAAGTATAATGACCAGCAATTTCCGCTGGCCGGATACACCCCCATCCATTTAAAGGATCTCAATCATGAACGCAGCACTTCCCTTCTTTGGTTTTTTACTCGCGCTGGTCGTGGTGTTTTTCTTTGCCGGCGTCAAGGTAGTACCTCAAGGCCAGCAATGGACCGTTGAGCGTTTTGGTCGCTATACCGCCACCCTGCAACCTGGCCTGAACCTGATCATTCCCTTTGTTGACCGGATCGGTTTCAGACTGTCCATGATGGAATCAGTGCTGGACGTTCCTTCACAAACCGTTATCTCCAAGGATAATGCCGCAGTCACTGCCGATGGCGTAGTCTTTTATCGCATCATGGATGCCGCCAAGGCAGCCTACCAGGTCAACAACCTGACCTATGCCGTGGTTAACCTGACGGTCACCAACCTGCGCTCTGTGCTTGGTTCCATGGAGCTGGACCATATGCTGTCCAACCGTGATGAAATCAACGAACGCCTGCTCGCCGCAGTTGATCTGGCTACTGCTCCCTGGGGAATTAAAGTCACCCGGATCGAGATTCGTGACCTGAGCATGTCGCCCGAGCTACAAGAAGCGATGAACCTGCAAATGACTGCCGAGCGCCATCGCCGCGCCGTCGTCACCAAAGCCAACGGCGACAAGGAAGCAGCCATCCTGCAAGCCGAAGGTCAGCGTCAGGCTCAGGTATTACAGGCCGAAGGTGAAAAAGAAGCTGCTTTCCTCAATGCCGAAGCACGCGAGCGTGAAGCACTCGCCGAAGCCAAGGCCACCCGCGTTGTCTCGCAGGCGATTGGCGAAGGAGATGTTCAGGCTCTGCAATACTTTCTGGGCGTGAAATACGTTGAAGCCCTGCAGCAAATTGGTCAGGGGGACAACAGCAAGCTGGTCCTCATGCCGCTGGAAGCAGCCGGTGTTACCGGTGCCGTGGCCGGCATTACTGAATTGTTGCAAAATTCAGGGAAAAAATAATGTTGCAGTTCCTGTTTGCCTCCTACTGGTACTGGTTTATTGCCGCAACTGGCTTGCTGATTCTGGAAATCATCCTGCCCGGCATTTTTCTGGTCTGGCTGGGACTGGCCGCAGCGCTGGTTGGACTATTCCTGGTGCTGGTACCGGAAGCCGCCCCCGCCTGGCAACTGGCAGTGTTGGCTGGCAGCATTTGCATCACTGTAACCGCCGGCTTGCAGTGGCAAAAAAAGCTGCGTCATCAACAGCCGAATCATCTGAACCAGGGACTGGAAGGCTTTATTGGCCGCAATGTGCAAGTCAGCCAGACGTTCCGGCACGGACATGGACGAATCCTGCTGGAAGACAGCAGCTATGCAGCGACCAGCACTACCGGGCTTGCTGAAGGGCAAATGGCAGTCATTACTGCTGTCGAACACGGCAAACTGGTGGTCAGCTCGCAGCTGTCAACTCCTTGATAGTATTTACATCCAACCGTCCTTGGCTTATGTTAGCGGCAGGACCGGTTGGTAGCCTGGTAGCATTGCAGCAAATGCTACTTTGCACACGCAATACAGTAGAACACACCGGCACCAGGGCAAAGCCAGCCCGCAGCGGAGCAATCACCACCAACTCCGCGCTGACAGCAACCTTCAGAAGGATGCCGGTAAGCAGCCACATCAGTGTTGCAAGTCGTATTCTATTTTTTCACCCTTGTTGGAGACTCTTTCGATGCGTAAAACTCTAGTGATGGGCCTGGGCGGGGCCGGCATGAATATAGCCAGCCGCGTCAAACAGACGCTGGACTGCAATATTCTGGCGGTCAACACCAACGCCAACACCTTGGCAGCCAGCCCTTTTGACCAGCGCCTGCAAATCGGCGCCAGCACCTGCGAGGGCAAGCCAGCCCAGTCAGTTCATCGTGGCCAGCTGGCTGCAGAAGAGTCTCTGGAAGACCTGCGTTATTCCATTCGTGGTGCCGAACGCCTGATTCTGCTGACCGGCCTGGGCGGCGGTACCGCAACTGGCGCAGCTCCCGTAATCATTGATCTGGCACTGGAACTGGGCATCAAGGTCACCCTGATTGCGACCCTGCCATTTGAGTTTGAAGGCCCGCAGCGTGCCGCCGCGATGGAAGTCCTGCCACTGCTGGAAAAGAAAGACATTCGCCTGATCCTGCATGACCATTCCAAAACCATGCAGCCGGGCAAGGCACTGCTGGACTACTATAACCAGACATCCGCCGATATCGCCGCAGATGTAGAAAAACTGCTGGCCGAATAAATCGCTCCGCACAAAAACGGCAGCGTTCAGGCTGCCGTTTTTGTTTTACACTTGATCAGTCTAAGCCACCGCGTCGGTAACGCCGCTCAAGAATGGCCACCCGCTGCACATAGGCACGGGTTTCCGGAAACGCTGGCACACCGTTGTAACGCCTTACAGCACCAGGCCCCGCGTTGTAAGCTGCTGTCGCCAGCCGTATATCGTTGTTATACATTTTCAGCAGCATGGCGAGATAACGCACCCCACCATCAATATTCTGGTCCGGGTCAAATGGACTCTCCACACCCAGCTCTGCTGCTGTTCCGGGCATCAGCTGCATCAGTCCTTGTGCGCCTACCCTTGAGCGGGCCTGTGGGTTAAACGCTGACTCGGCGTGAATGACTGCCTTGACCAGAGCCGGGCTGACACCATGAGCACCCGCATGATGCAAGATTTCCTGCTCATACCGACCCACAAATAACGGAGTGGTCTCCCAGTTGACCCCCGATCCGCTCTTACAGGCAAAACAGTCAGGACGTGGCTTGAATTCGGTATAAGCAATACCGCCACGCGGCGTACTGCTTTGATAGGTGACAACACCATTTTTGTCGCGAAACTTGTAAATCTTAAAATCAGCTGGTGCGGCAACAGACGTTGCGGCGACAGTTTGCCCGCCTGCCGAAGCCTCTACAGGTGTTGTTCCCGTTTCGTCCGGGGCAGCGATTTCCACTTGCCGATACTCCACACTGCCATTGGCATGGATAATTTTCTCGACTCCGGGCGCAATGATGCTGCGTCGTTCTGCAGCAGACAGCGCCGTCACCGAAACCAGCAAAAGTGCAATCAGGCAGAGCCTGCTTGTGTTTCCCATTGTGTATATTCCATGAAAACACCTGCTCTGCGGCAGGCAGATTCTCTCTTGTCCGTTTAACAGCGCACAGTATGCACTATATTGCCAGCAATTGGCCTTGCCCAAGTCAACAAGCAAACGGCCAGCGCTAGAAAATAACACAATGTACAATAACCAACCCGGCACTTGTCTGCCCTGACTTTTGCTCCGCTTTGCATTACAGGGAAACCCACTCATGAACCTTCAATACAACGCCCGCTGGCTCCTGATCGGCAGTGCTATCATCCTTGCCCTGTCGCTCGGCGTGCGCCATGCCTTTGGCCTGTTTTTACAGCCCATGAGTCAG
>CAZBXG010000019.1:5473-28825 GCA_964495925.1 uncultured Thiopseudomonas sp. | reverse complement strand
TCGAGTCTCGTTTCCCGCTCCAAATTGCGTCAAATAAAAAAGAGCCCAGGTGGCTCTTTTTTTATGCCTGTAATTTATGGTTAGAGATGGCCGAATTGTGTGGCTGGCCAGGATGGCTGTCAGGGGAGCATGCTATGCGGCCTGTTTGCGAGCAGGCCGCACATCGAGGAAGGTTACTGGTTGGGGCTGTTGTCCTGGTTGGACTTCTTGATTTGCTCCAGCGCTTCCCAAGCCTTGGCAAAAATAAAGGGAATAATTGCAAACGCAAGGGCGATAGTGGCTGTTGCGGTCTGTTGGGCTGCATCTGCGGCACCGCCCAGCCACAGCAAAAGTACTGCTGCTGCGATTCCGGTACCTACAAGAGTGATAATCCAAGCGTTTTTTTGCATGACCTTTTATCCTGTCGAGTTAAAAATAAACCAAAACGTGTGCCTCAATAAAACAAGGAACGGCAAGGCTGTCAAGCGTAATGCGGCCAAGTGTTGAGGCAGATTATGCCGGTGAAAAATAACTGTTGCGCTCGCGGGAATCGGCAATAGCAGGCGCAATCATTTGATATTCGGGTTAAAATTCAGGTCTGTCCATACATCCAAAGAAGTTGACATGAATCTGAGTAATTTTGTATCCCTACTGAACCGCACGGGTCTGGTCGTGCAAGTTTTGATTGGCATGCTGGCCGGCGTACTGCTGGCATTGCTGGCACCGGCCTGGGCAACCAAAGTGTCCCTGTTGGGCGAACTGTTTATTTCCGCGTTGAAATCTGTTGCTCCGGTGCTGGTGTTTATTCTGGTAACGGCAGCCATCTCCCGCTATGACAGCGAACAGCCGACGCAGATTCGGCCAATTCTGGTTCTTTATCTGGTGGGTACTTTTGGTGCTGCAGTCGTTGCGGTGGTGGCCAGCTTGATGTTTCCTTCCGAGCTGGTGCTGGTCAAGGCAGCGGAAACCGCAGCTGTACCGCCAGCCAATGTGGATGATGTGCTGAAAACATTGGTCATGTCGGCGGTGGATAATCCGGTTAAGGCAATTGCCAATGCCAACTTCATTGGCATTCTCGCCTGGGCGGTCGGGCTGGGTATCGCGTTGCGGCATGCCTCTGACACCACACGACGAGTGATGCATGACTTGGCCGATAGCGTGTCCTGGATTGTACGCTGGGTTATCCGTCTGGCACCGTTGGGCATTTTTGGTCTGGTCGCTACTTTGGTGGTGGAAGCTGGGCTGGTTACTATTGTCAGCTATGCCCACTTGCTGGTTGTGTTGCTGAGCTCGATGCTGGCCGTTGCCCTGTTGGTCAATCCGTTGCTGGTGTGGTGGAGGATTCGTCGTAATCCCTATCCACTGGTGTTCCGCTGCTTGCGTGAAAGCGGCATTACCGCGTTTTTTACCCGTTCCTCGGCAGCCAATATTCCGGTCAACATGGAGCTGGCCAAGAAGCTAGAGCTGGACTATGCCACGTATTCGGTCTCTATTCCGCTGGGAGCAACCATCAACATGGCGGGTGCGGCAATCACCATTGGCGTGCTCACCCTGGCAGCAGCACACACACTGGGCATTGAGGTCAGTTTTGGTACCGCGCTGCTGCTGTGCGTGGTCTCTGCGGTGTGTGCCTGCGGCGCGTCGGGCGTAGCGGGTGGTTCCCTGTTGCTGATCCCGCTGGCTTGCAGCCTGTTTGGCATTGATACCGACACATCGATGCAGGTTGTGGCTATTGGCTTTATTATTGGAGTTTTGCAAGATTCGGCCGAAACAGCGCTTAACTCGTCTACGGACGTGCTGTTTACCGCAGCGTCGGATATGGCGGCGAAGCGTAAAGAAGGGCTGTAATCGGCATGAATATGACTGAAACGCAGGTTAGCTCATCTGTATGTTTTTCGGGCCGGATTATTTCGGTGCGACTCGACCAGGTGCGCTTGCCGGACGGCAGCCTTGCCGAGCGGGAGTGTGTCATGCATCCGGGCGGTGCGGCAGTGTTGGCGATAACACCACAGCAGCAGGTGATACTGGTGCGTCAGCATCGTTATGTCTGTGGACGGGATGTGTTGGAGCTGCCAGCCGGCAAGCTGGAAGCGGGGGAGGACCCGGCAGATTGCGCAGGTCGTGAACTGGCTGAGGAAACGCCTTATACAGCGCAGTCAGTGCAGCTCCTGCACGAGTTTTACTCTACTCCCGGGTTTTGTGACGAAAAGATTTATCTGTACTGGGCGCAAGGTGTTCAGGCCAACAGCCAGGCAGAACCGGACGAAGGAGAATTGCTGGAACTGGTGCTGCTGGACAGGCAGCAGGTGCGGGAGGCGCTGGCTCAGCAACGCATTGAAGATGGTAAAACGTTGGTCGCGTTGTATTGGTGGCTGACTAGTGGCACTGCCGGTGACTGAGTACCGGCATGAGGGATGTCAAGTTTTGTTGTTGTGCTTCAGGTTGTAGCCGTATTTAGCTTGCTGTATGCCAGTTTGCCAGTATGGTTTCTAGCCAAGTATTTGGGCAATTAGGAGACCTCATGTTATTTTTGAACAGTCTGAAAATCAATCGCAAGTTAATGCTGATTCTGGCGCTCCCTTTGCTGGGGCTGGCGTATTTTTCCGGTACGGCATTGTTGCAGCAAGTGCATACATGGCAGCAGGTCAGTCAGCTTGAACAGCTGACTGATTTGTCCGGTCAGTCGAGTGTATTGCTGAAGGAGTTGCAGCGCGAGCGTGGTCGTACCGGCAGTTATCTGGGTGCATCCGGTCAGCGCTTTGGGAGTGAGTTACAAGAGCAGCAGCGGGCGACTGACGTGCAGATCAGTGCGTTGCGCAACACTTTGCAGCAGTTGACGCTGGAAGACTTTGGTAGCGACTTTGCAATGGGTTGGCAAGAGTTTGTGCAGCTGCTCGGTCAGCTGAATGAGCACCGTTCCCAGGTGCGCGAGGTTAAGCTGTCGGTTGCTGACGGTATTGGCTATTACACTCGCCTAAACACATTGCTGCTGAGAACAGTCGACAGTCTGGAAGGGGTTGATGCTGCCCATGAGCTGGCTGCTCCGGTCAGAGCTTATGTGAGTGCCCTGTACGCATCCGAAACGGCGGGTATCGAGCGGGCGACGTTGAGTGCCGCTTTCAGCGCCAACAATCTGACTCGACCTGTGTTGCAGCGGGTGATCACCCTGATGGCAAATCAGGATATGCATGTTGGAGCGCTGATTGCAGCAGGTACCTTCACACAGCAAGAGCATTTTCAGAAAGTCATGCAGGTGCCGGTAACCGCTCAGGTTGACCAGCTGCGTCAGCAAGCAGTTGATCGTTCCGGTGGCGACCTGGGGATTGATGCTGGCGAGTGGTTTGACTTGTCTACAGTCAAAATCAACCTGTATCACGATGTCGCAGCTGCGTTTGCCCAGGATTTAAAACAGGCAGCCAATGCACTCATTGACAGCGCCCAGCGAGGGGTTTGGATCACCTTGCTGGTTGCGGTGGGCATTTTTTTGGTCGCGCTGATCTTTTCTTTCTATCTGTCCCGGTTAATTGTTTCTCAGGTCAGATGTTTGCATACCGCCATTACTACGGTTGAGCAGGAAAACGACCTGAATGTCCGCGCGCCAATCAACTCGGGCGATGAAATTGGTCAGGTTGCTGGTGCGTTTAACCTGATGCTCGACAAATTCCGCGAAACTGTTGTGCATATGCACCAGTCTTCGACTCAGGTAGCGGCAACGGCTGAAGAACTGTCGGCGACCACTGAGCAGGCAGACCAAGGGATTCAGCAGAACCGGCAAGAAACTGACCAGACTGTGGTGGCAATGAACGAAATGGCTGCAACGGTTCAGGAGGTTGCACAAAATACAGCCGCCGCAGCGATGGCCGCGCAGGATGCTGAACAGCAGGGTGGTGATAGCAACATTGTGGTGCAGGAGGTGTTGGGCAAGATCCGGGAGCTGGAACAAGAAACTGTTGAGGCCACCACCGTAATTGGCCGGCTGGATCATGACAGCCAGCAAATTGGGCAGGTACTGGATGTCATTCGCGGCATTGCTGACCAGACCAACCTGCTGGCACTGAATGCAGCGATCGAGGCAGCACGGGCAGGCGAAGCTGGTCGTGGCTTTGCGGTAGTGGCTGATGAGGTTAGAACCCTTGCCACTCACACCCAGACCTCGACAGAAGAAATTGACCAGTTGATTGCCGGCCTGCAAAAAGGTGTGGCGCGAGCGGTCGCAGTGATGCGACAGGTAGGGCAGCATGCAGACGAAAGCGTGCAGATGGTTGAGCGCTCGTCCCATTTGCAGGGTGAGGTAACACAAAATCTGCATACGATTACCAGCATGAATCAGCAAATTGCTGCTGCAGTGGAAGAGCAGCGTGCGGTGACGGATGAAATTAACCTGAGCCTGGTCAATATTGGCGGGGTGACAGAGCAGACGGCAGAAAGCTCGCAGCAGATTGCTCTGGCCAGTGAAGAACTGGCGAGGCTGGCCAGCGAGATGCAGACTCTGGTGCAGCAATTCCGCACCTGATGTGGAGCTGGCCGGTATCCGGTTGCGGGCACTGGTCAGTTTGATCGTGATTCGGCTGGACGCACAGAGAGTTGAGGTCTAAGCTCTGGCTTGCATCTGTCTTGGTGGCAGATGTGGCCGCACTGCCTTCTGGTGCTGTTAAAGCGGGAGAAGCCGATGACCGATTTATGGTTGACCAGCCTGATTACTGAAACGCCACAAGAAGGCTATGAACTGGCAATTACACTGAGCCGTCGTGGCGTTAAATACACCCAGCCGGATCCTGAGGTGTTACACAAATTGCGCCCCGAATATGCCAACTCGGCGGATGCGCTGACGGCCGCGTCCCACGTGATTGCGGTTAATTTCCAGACTGTGGCAGCTGCCAACAATTATTGGCGCAAATAACCTTTGACTGCCTGCACGTCAGCTGCAGGCAGCCTATCCCTGTTTCTTACATGTATACCTGTCCTGCCAGTCTGTGGCAGCGCCCGGAGTTGTGTTAGAATTCGGCCATTTCTCCGCTTTGGTTCGTGTGTATGCGTGTTTCTGTTATCAAGTACTTGCTGGTAGCGATTTTATTGTCGCCGGCAACTTTGTTGCATGCGCAAACTTCCGAGCAGCACGTTCGTGAACAACTGGGTTTGTTGCAGCCGGACCTGGTGATTGAGCGGATTGATAAAGTCAGCGGCTCGAACTTGTATCAGGTGCAGGTCGGGGGCGGCCAGTTTCTTTATATTGACGAAACTGCAGAGTTCATCCTGCATGGCCAGCTGTATCAGGTGCAGGGTGGCAATGCCGTCAATTTGACTGAGCAGGCCAAACAGGTGGTGACAGCGGAGCTGATGCGGAATGTACACGCCGAAGACATGGTGATTTTTCCTGCTGCAGAAACCAGAGCCAGCATCACCGTCTTCACAGATGTCGACTGCGGCTACTGTCAGAAACTGCATACTGAAGTGCCGGCTTTGAATGAGGCGGGTATCGAGGTGCGTTACCTCGCCTGGCCCAGGCAGGGGCTCTCCGGCAGCACTTATGACACCATGGCCAGTATTTGGTGCGCAGATGACCGGCTGACAGCGATGACTCGTGCCAAACGTCGGCAGAGCGTGGCAAAGGCCAGCTGCAAGCATCCGGTTGATCGTCAGTTTGCCTTGGGACAGCAAATCGGTGTGCGTGGCACGCCGACCATCGTATTGGGAAATGGCGAGCTGGTGCCCGGTTATATACCGGCGGCCCAGCTGGTCACACGGGCCTTGCAGGCACAACAGTAATATATGGATTCTCCGTTTGCACACGGAGCTCAAACAAGAGAGGTTGGCATAGCGTGAAAACCGTCAAGGTCGGAATTTGTGGATTGGGAACTGTCGGTGGCGGAACCCTAAATGTATTGCAGCGTAATGCGGGCGAAATTTCCCGGCGCATTGGCCGGCGGATCGAAGTGGTACAGATTGCTGCGCGCAGCATCAATCCACAATGCGATACTGCCGGTATTGCTGTAACCGACGATGCCATGACGGTAGCTGCCAATCCTGATGTTGATGTGGTGGTAGAACTGATTGGTGGCGAGACGATTGCTCGCGAACTGGTGTTGGCTGCAATCGAGAACGGCAAACATGTTGTGACTGCCAACAAGGCTCTTCTGGCAGTGCATGGTAATGAGATCTTTGCCAAAGCGCGCGCCAAGGGCGTGATGATCGGTTACGAAGCTGCTGTAGCTGGTGGTATTCCGGTGATCAAGGCCATTCGTGAAGGTCTGGCTGGCAACCGTATCAACTGGCTGGCCGGCATCATTAATGGCACCGGTAATTTTATCCTGACCGAGATGCGTGAAAAAGGTAGGGCTTTTGCCGATGTGCTGAAAGAAGCCCAGGCACTGGGCTACGCCGAAGCTGACCCGACGTTTGACGTGGAAGGCATTGATGCCGCACACAAGCTGACGATTCTGGCTTCCATTGCGTTCGGTATTCCGTTGCAATTTGACAAGGCTTATACCGAAGGAATTACCAAGTTGACGGCGGCAGATGTCAATTATGCCGAAGCGCTGGGCTATCGCATCAAGCATCTGGGGGTGGCGCGCAAGACAGCGCGGGGCATTGAGCTGCGCGTGCATCCGACCCTGATTCCGGCCGAGCGGCTGATTGCCAATGTTAACGGCGTGATGAACGCGGTAATGGTCAATGGTGATGCGGTTGGCAGCACCCTGTATTTTGGTCCGGGTGCCGGCATGGAGCCGACGGCTTCTGCCGTAGTGGCCGATCTGGTTGATATTGCCCGTACTCTGGACAGCACGCCGGAGCAGCAGGTTGCTGCACTGGCATTTCAGGCGGATGCTCTGTCTGACGAGCCGGTTTTGCCGATAGAGCAGTGCGAAACTGCATACTATTTGCGCATTCAGGCGCAAGACCATCCGGGAGTGTTGGCTCAGGTGGGTAGCATCCTGTCCGAGCGCGGCATCAATATCGAATCCATCATGCAAAAAGAAGCTGAAGAGCAGGATGGCCTGATCCCCATTATTTTGTTGACCCACCAGGTGCAGGAGGCACAAATCAATGACGCCATCGTTGCCCTGGAAGCGCTGGACTCGGTGAATGAGCCGATCGTCCGTATCCGTGTCGAACAGCTGAACTAATTTTAAAAGGCAAACAACATGCGTTATATCAGCACCCGTGGCCAGGCACCGGCCCTGAACTTTGAAGATGTACTGTTGGCCGGTCTGGCCAGTGATGGCGGCCTGTACGTGCCGGAAAACTTGCCGCGTTTTACTGTCGAGCAAATGCAGGGCTGGGCCGACTTGCCCTATCATGAGCTGGCATTTGAAGTGATGCGTCCGTTTGTGGCCGGCTGCATTAGCGATGCCGACTTCCGCGAAATTCTCAAGGACACTTACGGCGTGTTTGCACATGCTGCGGTGGCTCCGTTACGTCAGCTGGATACCAACGAGTGGGTGCTGGAACTGTTCCATGGTCCGACTCTGGCATTCAAGGACTTTGCCCTGCAGCTGCTGGGCCGTTTGCTGGATCACGTACTGACCAAGCGTGGCGAGCGGGTGGTGATCATGGGAGCCACCTCTGGTGACACCGGATCGGCTGCAATTGAAGGCTGTCGTCGTTGTGACAATGTGGATATTTTCATCCTGCATCCGCATCAGCGTGTTTCTGAAGTGCAGCGCAAACAGATGACCACCGCCATCAGCGACAATATTCACAATATTGCCATTGAGGGCAATTTTGATGACTGTCAGGAGATGGTCAAAGCCAGCTTTGCTGATCAGGGCTTCCTCAAAGGTACCCGGCTGGTGGCGGTCAACTCGATCAACTGGGCGCGCATCATGGCGCAGACCGTGTACTACTTCCATGCTGCACTGCAGTTGGGTGCGCCACATCGCTCAGTGGCATTTTCGGTGCCGACCGGTAACTTTGGCGATATTTTTGCCGGCTATCTGGCACGAAATATGGGGCTGCCGATCAACCAGCTGATCGTGGCTACCAACCGCAACGATATCCTGCACCGCTTCATGAGCGGCAACCGCTATCACAAGGACGAGCTGCACCCGACCTTGTCACCGTCCATGGACATCATGGTGTCGTCCAACTTCGAGCGCCTGCTGTTCGACATGCATGGACGCAATGGTGCCCAGGTGGCCGAGCTAATGGACGGATTCCGTGCGAGCGGCCAGCTGTCGGTGGAAGAAGAGCGCTGGACCGAAGTACGCAAGCTGTTTGACTCGCTGGCGGTAGACGACGAGGAAACTTGTGCGACCATTGCCGAGGTATACGCGCAGAGCGGTGAGCTGCTTGATCCGCACACCGCGATTGGTGTACATGCTGCCCGTCAGTGTCGCCGTAGCCTGTCAGTGCCGATGGTGACGCTGGGTACCGCGCATCCGGTCAAGTTCCCGGAAGCGGTTGAGAAGGCCGTCAGTGGCGTTGATGCACAGCTGCCGCCGCACATGCGTGACCTGTTTGAGCGGGAAGAGCGCTGCACGGTGTTGGCCAATGACCTGAAAGTGGTGCAGGGTTTTGTCAGCCAGCACGGCAATCGTGGCAAGCCTCTGTAACACCTGATGTTACTTTGCCGGCTTGCGCGGGTGTTGATGCTGCGTGAATCCGGCAATTCAGAACGGCGCGATTTGAACGCGCCGTTTTTGTATCTGGGTGATTTTTACAGGCTGGGCTGTTGGTTTCGATTATTGGAGAGGTGTTATAGGGTGCAGTCGTGGCAGCATAAAAATCGAGCACAAAAAAACCGGCCATTAAGACCGGTTTTTTGTAATGCTCAGGGCTTATGCAGCAGCCAGCGCCTTGATGTGCTGGTTCAGACGGCTCTTGTGACGAGCAGCCTTGTTTTTGTGCAAAATGCCTTTGTCAGCCATACGGTCAATAACCGGAACAGCCTTGGCGTAAGCTTCTTGGGCTTTGGCCAGGTCTTTGGCGTCCAACGCCTTGACTACGTTCTTGATATAGGTGCGAACCATAGAACGCAGGCTGGCATTGTGGCTGTTGCGCTTCTCAGCCTGTTTGGCGCGTTTTTTGGCAGAAGGGCTGTTGGCCACAGTCGAACTCCTCGAAATACTTCTACATGAAAGGGAAAAAATGACTTGCGAATCATGCCGTCTAAACGGATGAGTGTCAAGTGCTTCCAGGATTTGCTTGTAATAATGCCGGCAGGTTGTTGATGGACCGCTGTCTTAATTGGTTATTATTCTGTTCTTTGTGATCATTGAGTTGTCCCGGAGGCCTGTTTAATGTGTGACAAAACAACAAGGACACATGTGTGTCAGCATGAATCTGCGGAGATTAATCATGACCAACCAGCACTATCCACATTTATTGCAACCGCTTGATCTCGGCTTTACCACTCTGAAAAACCGGGTGCTGATGGGTTCAATGCATACCGGGCTGGAAGAGCGTCCGGGCGGCTTTGAGCGGATGGCGGTGTACTTTGCCGAGCGCGCCCATGGCGGTGTGGGCCTGATGGTGACGGGTGGTATCGCGCCAAACGAAGAAGGTGGCGTCTATAAAGGCGCAGCAAAACTGAGCACACCGGAAGAGGCAGCCCAGCACAGGATTGTCACCGAAGCAGTGCACGAGGCAGGTGGCAAGATTTGTTTGCAGATCCTGCATGCGGGCCGTTATGCCTATAGTCCGAACCTGGTCGCACCCAGTGCAATTCAGGCACCGATCAACCCGTTCAAGCCCAAAGAGCTGGATGCTGCCGGTATTGAGCAGCAAATAGCCGATTTCGTCAATTGCGCGCAAATGGCGCAACAGGCCGGTTATGACGGTGTTGAGGTGATGGGCTCGGAAGGCTATTTCATTAACCAGTTTCTGGTTAAGCATACGAACTTGCGCACCGATGAGTGGGGTGGTGAATTTGCCAGCCGTATGCGTTTGCCGGTAGAAATCGTGCGCCGTATCCGTGAGGCGGTTGGTAGCGACTTTATTATCATTTATCGTTTGTCCATGCTTGACCTGCTGGAAAACGGCAGCAGCTGGGATGAGGTGGTACAGCTGGCCAAAGCAATTGAACAAGCTGGGGCCAGCATCATCAATACGGGCATTGGCTGGCATGAAGCACGCATTCCGACCATTGCCACCAAGGTGCCGCGTGGTGCTTTTGTCAGTGTGACGGCCAAACTGCGTGGCGAGGTAAAAATCCCGCTGGTTGCTACTAACCGAATCAACACCCCGGAAGTGGCCGAACAGGCGATTGCCAGCGGTGCGGCAGATATGGTGTCGATGGCGCGGCCCTTCCTGGCAGACCCCGAGTTTGTTAACAAGGCAGCCGCAGGCCAGCCCGAACTGATCAACACCTGCATTGCCTGCAACCAGGCCTGTCTGGACCACACGTTTAGCGGCAAGCTGTCATCCTGTCTGGTTAACCCGCGTGCCTGCCATGAAACCGAGCTGGTATATCTGCCAGTGGCACAGCCGAAAAAAGTGGCGGTGATTGGTGCCGGACCTGCAGGGTTGTCCGCAGCCACAGTTGCGGCCCAGCGTGGCCACAAGGTGACGCTGTTTGACGCCGGCAGCCAAATTGGTGGCCAGTTTAATGTGGCCAAGCTGATTCCGGGCAAGGAGGAGTTTTATGAAACCCTACGCTACTTTGAAAATTTGTTGCAACAGACCGGAGTCGAGGTACGTCTGAACGGCAAGGTCAATGCTGAAGATATTGTCGCAGCAGGTTTTGACGAGGTAATTCTTGCTACGGGTATTGTGCCGCGCGTACCGGACATTCCGGGTATCGACCATCCCAAAGTGCTGAGTTATTTACAGGCCATTGCCGAATACACCCAGGTAGGGCAAAAAGTCGCAGTCATTGGTGCTGGTGGCATCGGTTTTGATGTGTCCGAGTTGCTGACGCACTCCGGTCGGTCGGCAAGTCTTGATGCAGATGTTTTCTGGCGCGAATGGGGTATTGATCCGGGCCTGACGGCTCGTGGCGGTGTTGCCGGTGTGACTCCACAGATCACGCCCAGTCCGCGCCAGGTATACCTGTTGCAGCGTAAAAGCAGCAAGGTGGGTGCCGGACTGGGCAAAACTACTGGCTGGATCCATCGTGCCGACCTGAGCAAGAAAAAAGTGCAGATGATTAACAGTGCCGAATACCTGAAAATTGATGATGCCGGCTTGCATGTCAGCATTGCAGGCGGTGAGCCGCAGATTATTGAGGTGGATAATGTGGTGATCTGTGCCGGGCAAACTTCGCAACGCGAGCTGCAAGAAGCATTACAGGCCGCCGGTCTGACCGTACATCTGGCTGGTGGTGCCGATGTGGCCGCCGAACTGGATGCCAAGCGGGCAATTGACCAGGGCGCACGAATTGCTGCTGTGCTCTAGTTAGCACGTACTGCAGGCTATATGGCCGGTCATAACAGACAAAAGGCGAGCAGGTGCTCGCCTTTTGTCTATCTGGAACCCAGCAGGTTTTCCCCGTATTGATTGGAAGCAGCACTGCTGTTAAATGCCACTATTTTGCCTCGATGCGATCAGGACAAAAATCGGGTAAGGTCGAGGCTTGTTTCGATGTGGTTACGGGTCATTGTGCGACCTGTCACAAACTCCGACATTCGTTCGGTAGGCCAGAAACAACTGATGTAGCATCTGCCCGCTTTGCCAATGCAGAAAGGGCCGTATCGGTAATGCAGCAAGGTAGCCTGGCAGAGACTGATAACAATAGCAGCACACAACCGGGTTTCGACCGGTTATGTGCAGGCAGTTCCGGCAGCAGGGAGTTTGGATACAAGCATGAGCGGATTCAGGTTACACCGGCAGCAGATGACTGAAGCAATTTTATTATTCAGTGAAAGTGGCATAGCCACCGAAATGCTGTACCCGGAATTTGAAGCGGTGCTGGACAATGTGGTCAGCATGCCGGACTGGGCCGACCAGCAAGTGCGTGCAGCTTACGTCGTAATCAACCCCCGTTTGCAGGTGCGTTCGGTCGTCCTGTTTTATCTTGATTTTGATGAGCAGGGTGTAGCTGACTCGGGCTGGAATATTCCGTTACGGCAGCTGGTGGAAAAAGCCGAGTACGGACCTGATCTTGAAGGCGGTCCGATTCGTCTGGTTTGTCGTAGCCAGTCGCCGATTCCATGGCTGCAAATGCATTTGTGGGACCCGGACATGGCACCGGGGCATAATCATCTGCACATGATCCGCGACAGCATCAAGCGTAACCAGTTGCGCTTGCTGATCGAAGAAGAAGCACCGGCGACAGCTACGCTGGCACTGGACAAGTTACAAATGGCGGCAGAAGAAGCATGGCAACTGCCTGCGGATATCGAGCGAAAAAGAGAGCTTGAGCGTCAGGCTGCCGTGCGGGATCGGGAGCAGCGTCAGAAGGCGGCACAGCTGATCAAACAGCAGCGCTTGCGAATACGTACGCTGGAAACAGAGCATGACGAAGCGCTGACCAGTTTGCGTCATAACGCCACACAACAATTGACAGTCCGTGAGGAACAAATCCGGCAGTTGCAGCAGGAATTGCTTGGTCGGGATGAAGCCTGCAAGGCGTTGCAAGAACAGGTCAGACAGCTGAACAGTATGGGTGAAGATACCCGGCAACAGCTGAAGCAGCAAGCTGTCAAGGAACAAGACCAGATTGCCGTACTAAAAGTGCAGTTGGCACAAGAAAAAACCTCATACAAGGAATTGCTGGCAACCGCCCTTAAGGAACAACGGCAACAACTGCAGCAGGGACATGAGCAGCAGCTGGCTCGCTTGCAGGCGGAGCTGGAGCACGAGCGCCGAAGTAATGCAGCACTGCACGACGAATACAAAACGATATTGCTTGCTTCGCAAAGCACCTTGCAGCGCCTGGATGAAGCAGGTGTTTCGCTGGTGACCATTCAACCGGGAGCCGGGCACATTACAATTCCGGTGGATGAAGTGGATGAGTACCTGAAAAGCCCGCCAGCGTACGCGGCCAAATACTGTATGGTCAGCGAGGAAGATTACCGGATCTGGTTAAAACACTATGAGACCCCGGTTTGCGATGCACATATACCCGTGACCGGGCAGCTGTGCAGCCTGCCGCTTGAACGCAAAACCCACCCTGGGCGCTTTACCCAGGGCATTTCCAACCGCTGTTCGCGGCATAAAGAAATTTGCTGATGGCCTGTCGATGCAGTCAGGGTAGATGCCTGCAGCATTTGTGCAGCAGCTGATTGAGGCCGCTAGCCCTGTAAAAGAGCAGTGTGTCGTACTCCAACACGCCGTAGTCGCCAGCCCAGTAACAGAGCGGCACACGTCAGACCGACAATCAGTCCCTGCCACAATCCCGCAGGCCCTTGTGCAGGGCCAAATGTATCGGTCAGGCCAAGGCTGTATCCGGCTGGCAAGCCAACCCCCCAGTAAGATACCAGCGTAATCAGCATGGCTATGCGGGTATCCTGATAACCGCGCAGTGCCCCGGCAGCAGTTACCTGAATGGCGTCCGAAAACTGGAAAATCGCTGCATAAATAATCAGGCTGCTGGCAATCGCTAACACTTGTGCGTCAGCAGTATAAATACGGGCAATAGGTTCGCGCAGTAATGTCATGTAGCTGGCTGAAACACAAGCCAGCAGCAGGGCTGTCCCCATTGCTACCCAGGCGGCAAAACTGGCCTCTGTCGGGCGTCCGGCTCCCAGCGCCTGTCCAACCCGCACTGTAGTGGCCATGCCCAATGAGTAGGGCAGCATAAAGACCAGAGAGCTGAAGTTAAGGGCTATCTGGTGTCCTGCCACGGTATTGGCACCCAGCCCGCCAATCAGCAGGGCGATAATTGAAAAGATGCTGGCTTCGGCGAAAATGGAAATCCCTATCGGCAGACCGAGCGCCAGTAGTGCGCCGAGTTCCTGTTTGCGTAGCCACTCCCAACGCGCAAATATGTTGTGCTCACGATAGTAGGGCGCCCAGCGTACCCACCAGAACATTGCCAGCATCATCCAGACCATCACCAGAGCCGTCGCCCAGCCACAGCCAACACCGCCCATGGCGGGGAGGCCGAGCTTGCCGTAAATCAGTATATAGTTGGCAGGAATATTGATCAGCAAGCCGATCAGGCTGATGACCATGCTGGGCCGGGTACGCCCCAGGGCATCGCTGTAACAGCGCAGGACAATGTACAGGCCGACCGCGGGAAACCCGCAGGCGACAGCGCGCAAATAGCCCATGGCCAGCGAGGTCAGCTGCGGGTCAACCCCCAGCAGGTGCAACAGGGGGTCGGCGTTCCACATCAGTATCGCTAGCAAGCTGCCGAGCAGCAGGCCCAGCCACAAAGCCTGACGTACCAGAGGTCCGATTCGTTTCGTCTCACCTGCACCAAAAGCGCGCGCCACTTTGGCCGTGGTGGCCATCAGTACGCCGCTCATAAATAAAAACACCGGTACCCAGATCGAGTTGCCCAGTGCCACCGCAGCCAGATCAACCGGGCTGACGCGGCCAGCCATCATGGTATCGACAAAGCCCATGGCCGTATTGGCCAACTGGGCAATGACAATGGGAATGGCAAGCTTGAACAAAGCGCGCCATTCAGTGAACAGGCGCGGACGAAAAGCAGGGGCAGACATTAAAGCAGTACTCAAAGCAGATTATATTTGCTGGCAGCAGCAGCGAATGACCAGAATAAAAAAAGCACACAAATCAGTGTGGACAGGCTGCCTTGCAGCAGCCAGAAACGGTGTCCGAGTGCGGATGCGGGAGGGTAGCGGTTAATCAGGGCCAGCGTGCCTGCACAGCTGAACATCGCCAGCAGGGCACCAGCCAATACGTCGGTCGGCCAGTGTGCTGTCAGGTAAACACGAGAAAAGGCGACCAGACCGGCAGGAATGCAGGTCAGGGCAATCAGACTTATGCGCAGATAGACATGGCGGCCCAGCCCCAACAAGATGGCGATCACCAGAAAAAAGGTAAACGCCCGCACGCTATGTCCGCTAGGCATGCTATAGCCATCAAGCACTTCTGGCAGCAGATCAGGGCGGATGCGGCCCACCAGCTTTTTCAGAACTGCATTGAGTACAGTTGCTCCCATCAGGCTGGTAGCGGCAAAGATCAGTGCAGTGCGCGCCCGGTACAGCAACAACAGCAGGCATAGCGTTCCGTTGAGCACGATTTGTAGCTTTACATCACCCAGCTGGGTTAGCACCAGCATTACTTTATCGAGCGTCGGGCCGGATAGACCAAGAATCAATTGTTGCAGGTACAGATCAAAGGTTGACAGCCATGGCCAGCCAGCCAGCAGAATCAGCAGCAACAGGCTGGCCAGTAGCGCAAGCAGTGTGTAGCGTTGTCTGCGGGCAGTTTTTTCCAGCCAGAACCCGCTCAGTGCCAGCAAGGCAAAAGCGCCAGCCAGCAGGCTCGCTTGCAACCAGAAGCCGTCAGGAGGTGCGCTGTTTAATGCAGTGCCAGCCAGCCAGCCGGGCAGCATGGCAGAAAACCCCCAGATAGCAGAAATATACAGGTTGGTCAGCATGAAACGAGTACCAGGCATGCGCAGCATGCCAGCCAGCAGTGGCAACATGGGGCGTAGCGGGCCAATGAAATGACCGATTAGCAAGCTGACACCACCATAGCTGGCCAGGTGCACTTCAGCTTGTGCCAGCCATTGTGGGTGCTGGCGCAGTAGTGGCAGGTTGCGTGCATTACCTTGCAGGCGGGTACCCAGCAAATAAGAGTAGCCGTTACCAATAAAAGCGGCCAGCCAGGACAACAGCACTAACGGCCATAGTCCGAGGCCGGCCTGCCCGGCCAGTAATGCTGCGGAGAAAGCCAGAATTGCGCCGGGCCATAGCACCCCGATCAGTGCCGTGCATTCCAGCAGGATAATAAAAAAAATGCTGGCACCCAGCCAATGCGGATGCAGTGCCAGCGAGTCAAACAACGGAGCAAAAAAATCTGACATTCAATAACCGCAAAAAGGAGTGAGGCGCAATTAAGGGGCGAATTGTACAGCGAGTTGGCGAACCGCTCCAAGCAGGGGCGGATAGTTGCAGCTTTATTGGTGGCCGGTTGTCATGCCCTGACGGCGAAATTGGCCGGGTGCTTGTCCCTGCCAGCGCTTGAAGGCGCGCTGGAAAGCTTCTGTGGAGGAAAAGCCCAGTTGCCAGGCGATTTCAGCAATCGATAGGCGGGTATCGCGCAAATAACTGGTGGCCAGCGTATAACGGGTTTCCTGCAACAGCTGACGATAGCTGCTGCCTTCGCTTTCAAGGCGTCGTTGCAGGGTCCAGACGGGTAATTGCAGCTGGTTGGCGATGGCGGACAGCTCCGGCGCACCTTGGCGTAGCTGGGGACCCAGCAGGCGAACCACCTGTTCTGACAGGCTGGAGCAAGCCTGTAACCGGCCAAGCTGCTGCAGGCATAGTTGTTGTAACTCATGCCAGCTATGCGAATAGTGCAACGGATTGCTCATGGCCAGGATGGCCGGCTTGCACAGAATACGGTTGGCCGGAGCAGAAAATTCAACCGGACAGGCAAAGGCTGCTTCGAAAGCGGAAGCATGGGGCGGCGCTGGGTATTCGATTTGCACCCGCTCCAGCTGTATCGGCTGGCCGGTGATTTGCTGCATGTGGCTGTACCAGCTGCTCAGTACGCTATCCACGACAAAACGGTTGTAACCATTGTATGGCGCAATGGAGTAAAAACTGATCCAGGCCCCGTCACGGCTGTCTTGCAGACTGCTTTGGCCCAGATAGTTGTTTGCGTACAGTGGCTCAAATTGTGTCATGTTACGCATGGCTGAACGTACATCAGGTGCCTGTGCAGCGCAGGCACCAGCCAGTGCAAAGTGTTCCAGCCGGCTGTGCTGGCCGATCAGCAAGCCCAGGTCAGGACGACCACAAAGCTCAATGGCCGCATGTCCCAGACGCATATAACGGGGAATGGATAGCCGTGCGCCAGCCTCTGACCGTTGCGCTGCGGTTAGGCCGAAGCGCTCTAGCAGGGCGGCTGCATCAAAACCGAGTGTAGCCAGGGCGTTGACAACCGGATAAACAAACCCGACCGACATGTCACCCAGCTGTATCCGGGACTGCTGCATACGTTAGCGTGGCTTGAGAGTTAGCCAGATGGGTGCATGGTCAGATGGTTTCTCCATGCTGCGCAGCTCGTAATCAATGCCGCTATCGGCAAAGTGTGGCACCAATGCACTGCTGGCCATCACCATGTCGATACGCAGGCCACGCTTGGGCGTGTCATCAAAGCCCTTGCTACGATAATCAAACCAGCTGAACAGGTTGTCGGTGTCCGGATGCATATGGCGAAAACTGTCCACGAGCCCCCAGTCCTTCAGGCGTTGCATCCATTCGCGCTCTTCCGGTAAAAAACAGCATTTGCCAGTGCGTAACCAGCGTTTGGCGTTGTCCGGACCAATACCAATGTCGCTGTCTTCGGGAGCGATGTTGAAGTCGCCCATCACCACCAGTGCATCTTGTGGGTTATAGGTGGTTTCCAGCAGATTTTGCAGGTCGGCATAGAATTTCACTTTGCCGGGAAACTTGGTCTCGTGCTTGCGGTTTTCGCCCTGAGGAAAATAACCGTTCATGACAGTGATCACCTGACCATTGCTGTCGCGGTAATCGGCACGGATAAAACGGCGCTGGGCATCTTCATCATCGTTCGGGAAGCCTTTGATCACGTTTTCTGGCAGCTGTTTGGACAGCAGTGCCACGCCGTAGTGGCCCTTCTGTCCATGATGCTCAACGTGATAACCTAGCGAGCTTATCATTTCATGCGGAAACTGTTCGTCGGCCACCTTGATTTCCTGTAAGCCGATTACATCCGGCTGATGCGTTTCGATCAGTGCTTCCAGCTGGTGAGGGCGGGCACGCAGGCCGTTGATATTAAAAGATATGATCTTCATTGGTGACGTCAATCCTGCAACAACAAAGACAGCCGGAGGCTGCGCGGTGATTCGGGAGATGGGGTGTATATGTGCAATATGCTAACACGGCACCTGTTGTATGTGTTTTTGCTGGTGATGGCGCAAAGCGGCTGGGCAGCGCGGCTGGAAGTGGTCAGCAAACCGGAAAACAAGGCGCTGAATGCTAACGTAGCGGCGCTGATTGGCAGTCTGGATGGACATGATGTTGCCAGTTTACGCCGTTTTCAAAGCGGTGCGGTGCAGCAGGCACGGCAAGCAGGTGAAGCGCTGGGTTATTACGCCAACCGCTATCGTGCCGAAGTGACCGGCGACGAGCCACCCGTATTGCGCGTTCATATCCGGGTGCGTGAGCCGGTGCGTTTGCGTACGGTTGATATCAGAATCAGCGGTGATGCCCAGAACATGGATGCTTTCAAAGTGCGCGATGAGCGGCTTAAACCCGGTAAGCAGCTTAACCACCGTGCCTACGATGAAGTAAAAAGCGCGTTGCAGCAGCAAGGTTTGCGTTATGGTTTTTTTTCTGGTGGTTTCAGTAAACATCAGTTGCTGATTGATCCGGCAGCACAGGCTGCGGACATTGAGCTGCATTATGACAGCGGGCCGCGCTATCGTTTGGGTACGGTCGAATTTGCCGAAACCGGTAAAATCAGTCCCCAGTTGCTGGAGGCACTGGTACCGTTCAAACAGGGCACGCCCTATGATTCGGCGTTGCTGGCCGAACTGTCGCAGAACCTGCAAAACACCGGCTACTTTGCTGGTGTACAAGTTGATGCGCCGGGCAGCAGTGACGGTCCGTTGGACATTCCGGTACAAGTACGGCTGGAGCCAGTCAAACCGCGCACTTTGGGTCTGGGTGCAGGTTTTTCTACCGACGTTGGGCCGCGCGGACGTTTCAGCTGGGAGCGTCACCGGGTCAATAGCCGTGGTCATCGGCTGGGTTTTGACAGCGAAATTTCACAGCCCAAGCAGAACGTCAGCGCCTGGTACGCCATTCCGCTGAGTTCACCGCTATCGGACGAGCTGCGACTGGTCACAGGTTATCAGCGTGAAGATCTGCAAGATACTCGCAGCGAGCGCCTGACCTGGGGTGCCCAGTGGCGTAAACAGGTAGGCAGTGACTGGCAGCGCACCATTGGCTTGCGCTGGGAAGACGAGCGCTATGATTATGATCGTGGCGGACGCAGCCGGGAAAGTACGTTTTTATTGCCCAGCATCGGCTTTGCCAAATTGAGCAGTGACTCACCCATGGATCCCAGCAGGGGCTATCGTCTGCAGGCAGATGTCAGTGCCGGTTCGGGCAGTGTGTTTTCTGATACCGACGTCGTGCATGCCAGCGCAGTGGCCAAGGGTCTGACCACATTGGCCGACAAACACCGGATACTGGCACGGCTCGAAATCGGAGCAGTTGCGACGGATAATTTTTCGGTGATTCCACCGTCCCTGCGTTTTTTCGCCGGGGGAGACCAGAGTGTGCGCGGTTATGATTACCAAAGCTTGTCGCCACGGGATGAGTACCGTAACCGGGTGGGTGCCCGCTATTTGGTGGCGCAAAGCCTCGAATACCAATATCAATTTGCCGGCAGTTGGCGGGTTGCCGGTTTTGTGGACCGGGGTAATGCCGTCGACAGCCTGACCGATGCCATGAAGGTTGGTGTGGGTGGTGGTATTCGCTGGGTTTCGCCGATTGGGCCATTGCGGCTGGACTTGGCTCACGCCCTGCATGATGACCGGGGCTGGCGCATTCACTTTTCCATGGGGCCGGAGCTATGACGCGTACACGCCGTATTCTGTTGTGGGTTTTGCTGCCGCTAGGCCTGCTCATCTTGCTGCCGATGTGTGCGGTGGGCTTGTTGTTTACTGACAGCGGCAGCCGCTGGCTGCTGGAGCGGGTACCGGGCCTGACTGTTGAAAATTATCAAGGTGCCTTGCTGGGCCAATGGCAAGCTGAGCGGCTGGAATGGCAGGATATGGAGACTCGGGCTGAATTGAGTCAGGTGGCAATGACTCTGGATGCCGGTTGTTTGTGGCGTGGTGCAGTATGTCTGGAGCAGCTACAAGTACAGAGCCTGAGCCTGGAGCTGAGTACGGTTGAAGAAACTGCCGACGAGCCGCCACAAGATGTGTTGCTGCCCGACATCAGCTTGCCGGTGAGTGTGAAGGTTGGCCAGCTGGCGATTGGTGAGTTGCGCCTGAATGGCGAGCCATTGTTGCGGGACTTGAACCTGGTGGCCAGCGCAGACGGCAATCAGCTTGAACTGCAAGCCCTGTCGCTGAATTATGATGCTTACCATGCCAGTCTGAGTGGTCAGTTGCAGCTGAATAAAAACTGGCCATTGCAGCTGTTGCTGGAGGCTGGGGGGGAGTTGCCTGATCTGGGCACACAGCAACTCCGGCTGGAACTGGACGGTGAGCTACAGCGACAAATCAACTTTAGCGGCAGTTTTTCAGGTGCTGTAACTGGCAGTTTGACCGGGCAAACGCAGCCTTTGCTGGCCTCGTTGCCAGCCAGTGTGCAGCTGGCTCTGACCCGTTTGGAGCTGCAAAAGGTGCTGCCGGAAGGCCTTGCTGTGGAAAACCTCAAACTGTCGGCAGATGGCAGTCTGGAGCAGGGCTTTACCTGGCAGCTGGATTCCGCCTTGCAGGCGCAGCAGGAGGCTTTCACGCTTACAGCGCGGGGGCAAGCTGATACTTTGTCTGTGCAGGCTGAGCAGCTGCTTTTGGCTGCAACGAGCGGACCGGGATATATGGAATTGCAAGCCAAAGCCAGCTGGGCTGATGATCTGCGAGCGAATGCCACTGTTGGTATTGAACAGTTTCCCTGGCAGCACTTTGCCGGGCTGGATGAAGCGCCGGTAAGCGTAGACAGCGCACGCTTGCAGTTCGATTACGCCAATGAACATTATCAGGGCAAGGTTCAGGCCAGTATGCAGGGGCCAGCCGGGCCGTTCAGTGTGGACAGCCAGCTGCAAGGCGACAGTAATCAGGTACAAGTTCAGCCGTTGCAAATTATCGCAGGCAGCGGGCAGGTGCAGGGCGGAGCGCAAGTGAGCTGGGATAAAGCGGTTAGCTGGGCCAGCACTCTGGACATCAAGGATCTCAACCCGGCGTACTGGGTAGCTGATTGGCCCGGCACACTGGATGGGCATGTACGCAGCAGTGGCGAGCTGGCTGAACAGCTGAAGCTGACCGCCGAACTGCAGTTAAACGGTCAGTTGCGTAAGCAGAAACTGGCATCCAGTGTGCGTGTTAATGCACAAGGTGAACACTGGCAATTGCCCGAGCTGGATATTCGTCTCGGTGACAACCGCATTCACGGGCAGGTGCAGCTGGACGAGCGTCTGGCCGGCGAGTTGAGTCTGGCCCTGCCCAGGCTCGATCAGCTGCAACCCGGTGCAGCAGGTCGCTTGCAAGGCCGGATCAAATTGAGCGGCACGCTGGAGCAGCCGGATGCCGACATTCAGCTGAATGGCAGCCGTATTGCCTTTGAAGGTCAGCGTATTCGCGACCTGAAGTTAACCGGCAATTTGCGTCAGGGAAATAGTGGAAGCCTGGACCTGTCGGCGCGTGGACTGGCCAGCGCTGATGAGCAGCTGGGTCAGTTACAGCTTAAAGCTGGTGGTGATCTCGGTCAGCACCAATTGACGCTTGAGCTGAAAGGGCCGCTGGCCAATGCGGACTTGCAGTTGAGCGGTAGCCTGCAGCCGGATCAGCTGCACTGGCAAGGCCAGCTACAACAATTACAGGTGGCGCTGGAAAACCAGCAGTGGACACTGGAACAGCCGTTGGCCATTGATTATCTACATGAAAAGTATGCCCGGCTGGCCGCGCACTGTTTGCGTAGCGAGCATGGCCGCTTGTGTGCCACTGGTCAGCAACAATTGTTGCCACAGTTGCAACTGGACTACCGCTTGCAAGAATTTTCCCTTGCCAGCTTGCAGCCATGGTTGTCCAGCGGGCTGGCAATGGAGGGTCGTCTGAATGGCCAGCTGCTGCTGAATGAAGGCAAAGCAGGTTTGCAGGGGAAAATCCTGCTGGATGCAGGCCGGGGCGCGTTACTGCTGGAGCAGGAGGGCGAACGTTTTGC
This sequence comes from uncultured Thiopseudomonas sp., assembly GCA_964495925.1. Classification (GTDB taxonomy): domain Bacteria; phylum Pseudomonadota; class Gammaproteobacteria; order Pseudomonadales; family Pseudomonadaceae; genus Thiopseudomonas. The sequence goes on along the minus strand of CAZBXG010000019.1, from coordinate 6,902 downwards.
CTGGAACGTATTGGCTGTTCAGGCCGACTTGTTGCCACAGCAGATCAATACCCGCATCGAGCTGCAAGGGGCAGAACAAGGGCAGCTGCTGGTGCAGGCCAGTATTGATCCGCGCCCCGATAGCAAACCGCTCAAGGGCAGTTTTACTTTGCGTCAACTGGATTTGAATGCCCTGCATGGTTTTGTCGCAGATCTTGAGCATTTGCGTGGCGGTATTGAAGGACAAGGTCAAATTGGCGGTACATTGTTGCGGCCAGACATTAACGGTGAAATTCTGCTGTCGGACGGGCAAGTGGGTGGTGGCATGCTGCCGGTCACGCTGGAGCAATTGCAATTGGCTATCCGTATTGCCGGTCAGCAGGCCAAACTGGATGGCAGCTGGCGCAGCGGCGACAATGGGCAAGCCAGTCTGGCCGGAGGAGTCAGCTGGGGCGAGGAATTACATGCGGCAGTGAGCATTAAAGGTCAGGACTTACCAGTGTATGTGCAGCCCTATGCCGACCTGCAAATTGCCCCCAATTTACAGATTCAATATGACGATGAAGGGTTGGCGGTCACCGGCAGCATCTCGGTGCCACGCGGTAGTATTACCGTTCCCGAACTGCCGCCGGATTCGGTTAGTGTGTCGAGTGACGCAGTGGTGGTTGGACGTGAAGCAGCGGAGCCTGACCTGAATGTGCGCATGAATATTGCAATTGATGTCGGTAGTGAGCGTCTGAAATTCAGCGGCTTTGGTTTGACCTCAGATGTGCAGGGCAATTTGCTGATTGCCGACAACATGTCTGGTCGTGGTGTGCTGGAGCTGAAAAACGGACGCTTTCGCAGCTATGGACAAAAGCTTGACCTGCGCCGGGCGCGACTGGTGTTTTCCGGCCCGCTGACCCAGCCCTATATTGATATTGAAGCGGTACGGGTGACCGGTGATGTCACTGCAGGTCTGCGTATTACCGGCTTGGCCGAGCAGCCGCAAGCCCAGATCTTCTCCGAGCCACCCATGGCGCAAGAGCAAGCGATGTCCTGGCTGTTGCTGGGCAAGCCGCTGGGCAGTGGCGGTGATGAGGGCAACCTGATGGCTGAAGCTGCCATTGGTCTGGGCCTGATGGGTGCATTACCGGTGACACAAAAGCTGGCCGACAGCCTTGGCATTGAAGACTTTCAGCTAGAAAGCGAAGGCAGTGGTCATTCGACCAGCGTGGTGGCCAGCGGGCAAATCACCGAACGTCTCAGCCTGCGTTATGGGGTGGGTGTGTTTGAGCCGGGTAATACGTTGGGCCTGCGTTACAAACTGACCCGCCGCCTGTATCTGGATGCCGCCAGCGGGCTGGCCAACTCGATTGACCTGTTTTACCGGCGCAACTTCTAGAGGCAGCTAACGCTGTTTTCTGTACGAGCGGCTTTAGCCGCGACGGGTGTTTGCGCCGACCTTCGC
>CAZBXG010000019.1:0-5373 GCA_964495925.1 uncultured Thiopseudomonas sp. | reverse complement strand
GCTGTTTTCTGTACGAGCGGCTTTAGCCGCGACGGGTGTTTGCGCCGACCTTCGCTGCTGCGCCTTTGCACTGCTCGAGTCTGAATTCAGTCTTACATTATCAATGTGCAGGGCAGGAGCTGCTTTCTGTACGAGCGGCTTTAGCCGCGACGGATGTTTGCGCCGACTACTGCTGCTACGCTTTCTCGGCCCGCGGCTGAAGTGGCTCCTGAATGATGAAGTGCTGAGGACATTTTCTCCCCGAAAAAATGGCTAGTTATGTTATAATCTGCGCATGTTCGGCAGCCCCAGAGGCTTTATGCTTATTTTACAAGCAGTTGTCACCCGTTCCACCTTTCCATATCTCTTCGATAGCCAATGGCGTAGTGGCCGTTAGCGTTCTTTCCGGTCTGTAACCTTCCGGGCAGCAAGACCCGCCCGAATCAATTATTTCAGACACAAGGAATCTCTCAAAAAGCACTTTCTTGCCACGCAAGAACCATGTAATTCGTACCTGAAGCGGTACAGCAACTCTGCTACATGTGCAGTGTTTTTTCAGAGCATCCCTGGCGCATTGCCCCTGATGGCAGTGCCGGAGAGGCGAAGATGTACTACTGGATCATGCTGGCTTTGGCTGTAATTGCCGAAGTGGCCAGCACCATTGGCATGAAATATGCCGCAACCCACTCCCCAGTGCTGGGTTATCTGTTCATGGCAGTGATGATTTCCCTGTCCATGTATGCGTTTTCCCGTGCAGTGATGCATATCCCCTTGGCTGTGTCCTATGCCGTTTGGGAGGGTGCAGGTCTGTTCTTGATTGCCATGGCCGGTATGCTGCTGTTTGGCGAATATCTCAGCATCGGACAGCTATGTGCCATTGGCCTGATGATGTTCGGCTTGCTGCTGGTCACCTTTGATCAGGGTGCAGAAAGCGAACAGGAAAGCGATGGCGGGAGGGTACAGGCATGATTTTTCCTGTCACCCTGCTGATTGGCTCGGTCTCCCTTGATCTGGTGGCCAACTACTGTTTCAAACGCTCAAAAGGTTTTCAGCGCCGTGTTTGGGGCGTAACTGGGCTGCTGCTGATTATTCTGGCGTTTGTCCTGCTAAGCATTGTCGTGCGCTATGTGCCGCTTAGCGTGGCCTATTCAGCCTGGGGCAGTCTGGGTGTGCTGGGTACGGTGGCGCTAGACCGATACCTGTTCAACTCCCGGCTGGGACGCCAGGGCATTATTGGTGTCGCCTGTATTGTTGCCGGAATTGTTGGCTTGCAATTGGCCTGAGTTAGTTCTGCACAACAGCCCTGTCAGTGTTGCTGGCAGGGCTGTTTTTGTTTATGGAAGAAAGTCAAAAACCGTCTCCGCATATACTGGCAAGCTAGAGGAGAGGCGGCCGGTTTTACAGAATCTGTGGGCAGGAATATGGCACAATTCATCTCTTTGTTATCCGGCGCAATAATCTAACAGCACCAAGGAAACCCAGAGATGAACAGCAAACTGCCCAACGTGGGCCTGACCATTTTCAGCCAGATGTCGGCGCTGGCGCAGCAGCATGATGCGCTGAATTTGTCGCAGGGTTTCCCCGACTTTCCCGCTCCGCTGGCGTTAAAAGAAGCATTGGCCCGGCATGTCATGGCCGATGCCAACCAGTATGCGCCGATGACCGGCATAGAGGCCTTGCGTGAGCAGGTGGCAGCCCTGATCCAGCGTCGTTATCAGATCAGTGTTTGTTCAGATCAGGAAATCACCATTATGCCGGGTGCGACGCAGGCGATATTCTGTGCCATTCAGGCATTGGTGCAACCCGACGATGAAGTGATCGTTTTTGATCCCTGTTATGACAGCTATGAGCCATCCGTACGACTGGCTGGCGGGCAAACCGTACATGTACCTTTGAGTGCCGAATTTACTTACGACTGGGATGCCTTTGCCGCTGCGCTGAGCAACAAAACCCGCATGGTGATTATCAATAGTCCACATAATCCCAGCGGCGCCTTACTGAGTAAAGCAGATCTGGACCAGCTGGCGCGGTTGACGCAAGAGCGGGGCATTTATATTCTCAGCGATGAAGTGTATGAACACTTGGTATTTGATGGTCAACAACACCACAGCGTGCTGGCGCATCCACAGTTGTATGCCCGCGCCTGTGTAGTCAGCTCGTTTGGCAAAAGCTTTCATGTCACCGGCTGGAAAACCGGTTATCTGGTGGCCCCGCCGAACCTGAGCAGTGAAGTACGCAAGGTACATCAGTTCGTCAGCTTCTGTGCACCAACACCGTTACAGTTGGCTTTGGCTGATTTTATGCAGGAGCAGCCGCAGCATATTGACGAGCTGGCCAGCTTTTATCAGGCCAAGCGTGACCAGCTGTGTCAGGCACTGAACAGCTCGCGCTTCGCCTATACACCTTCGCCCGGCACTTATTTTCAGCTGGTGGATTACCGCGCCATTCGTGATGATCTGGACGACGTTGCCATGGCGCACTGGTTGACCATTGAGAAAGGCATTGCCAGCATCCCCTTGTCGGTGTTTTATCGTGAGCCACCGGCCAACAGTTACTGGTTGCGGCTGTGTTTTGCCAAAACCCCCGAGACCCTGAACCGGGCAGGAGAACTTTTATGTGCAATCTAGCCGAGCGGGAAGATCTGCGTGTGGCACTGGTGCAAGCACCGGTCACCCGTTTTGATACCGACATCAACCTACGTAACTTTGACCGTTTGTTGCAGCAGGTACAGGATGCTGATCTGGTCTTGCTGCCAGAAATGTTCAATACCGGTTTCAGCATGGATTCCGCCGAGCAGGCAGAAGCGGCTGACGGCCCCAGTACCCAATGGTTGTTGGCGCAGGCTAAGCGTCTGAATGCGGTGGTGTGCGGCACCTTGACCATCAAAGCCGGCGAGGGCGACTACCGCAACCGGCTGATCTGGGCACGCCCCGATGGCAGCCATGAGTATTATGACAAGCGCCACCTGTTCCGCATGGCTGGTGAACACACCCGTTTCAATCCGGGCGACAAACAACTAGTGGTTGAGCTTAAAGGCTGGCGCATTCGCCCGCTGATTTGTTATGACCTGCGTTTCCCTGTTTGGAGCCGAGATGCACAAAACACCGACCTGCTGTTTTATCTGGCCAGCTGGCCCGAAGTAAGGCGTGATGCCTGGAACCGCCTGTTGCCAGCGCGTGCGATTGAAAACCTGTGTTATGTGGCGGCGGTTAATCGTATTGGTGCAGACCATAACGGGCATGCCCATAGCGGTGACTCGCAAGTACTCGACTTTATCGGCAACAGCCTGCTGCACGTACGCGATCAGGAAGGCGTGTATCAGGTCAGCCTTTGCGCGGCAAAACTGGCTCGCTTCAAGGAACGTTTTCCGGCCTGGATGGATGCCGATGAGTTTAGTCTGGCCGGATGTTTCCGCGAGCCCTGAGTGTGAGTCAGCGCAAAATCATTCACATTGATGCCGACTGCTTTTATGCCGCAGTGGAAATGCGTGAAGATCCGTCCCTGTACGGCAAGCCTGTGGCCGTCGGGGGTAGCCCGCGCGAGCGCGGCGTAGTTGCCACCTGCAATTATGAAGCGCGTGGCTGGGGCATCCATTCAGCGTTGTCGATGGCGCAGGCGCTAAAACTTTGCCCTGACCTGATCATCATTCCACCACGCATGGAACTGTACCGGCAGGTATCACGCGAAATCCAGAATATCTTGCAGGACTACACCGACCAGATTGAGCCCTTGTCGCTGGACGAGGCGTTTTTGGACGTGACCGACAGCGAGAACTGTCAGGGCAGCGCCACCCTGATGGCAAAAGAAATCCGCAGCCGGGTCTGGCAAGACCTGCGGCTGGTGGTGTCGGCAGGTGTTGCGCCCAACAAGTTTCTGGCCAAAATCGCCTCTGATTGGCGCAAGCCCAACGGTCTGTTTGTCATCACACCGGAGCAGGTGGATGACTTTGTGTTACAGCTGCCGGTCAAGAAACTGCACGGCGTGGGCAAAGTCACCGCGCAAAAGCTGGAGCGGCTCGGGATTGACGACTGCGCGAGTTTGCGCGAAATGGACCGGCTGGAACTGGTACGGCTGTTTGGCAAGTTTGGCGACCGTTTGTGGCAGCTGGCTCATGGCGTTGATGAGCGTCCGGTCGAGGCCAACAGCCGGCGGCAGAGCGTCAGTGTTGAGGAAACCTACAGCGAAGACCTGCCCGATCTGCAAAGTTGCCTGCTCAAACTGCCCGAACTGATGACCAGCTTGCAGCGGCGTATGGGGCGACTGGACGAGCATTACCGTATTGACCGGCCCCATGTCAAAATCAAGTTTCACGACTTTAGCCAAACCACACTGGAGCAGGCCGGTGCTCTGGTCAGCGAAGAACGCTTCGCCATGATGCTCGCCGCCGCCTATGCACGCGGCAATAAACCGGTACGCCTGCTCGGCATTGGCGTACGGCTGGAAGACCTGAAAGGCCAGGCGCAGCAGCTGGAACTGGTTTTGGAGTAGCAAGCAGGATCGTTCTGCAACAATGTCAGTCGGATACTGACAGCTCTAACGCCTGGTAATAATAAGATTCTGGATAATATTGGGCGGTTTCTAAATCCGAGTGCAACACTATTAATGAATGGATGCGGAGCCATTATCACTCAACGCCATCTCTGTTTGCATGACCTCTGTCAGCACCTCAATGGGACACTTGAAACCAAAGCGCTGACGCGGCCGTCTGTTCAAGGAGTTTGCAATTTCATTCAGCTCTTCTTGGCTGTGCACCGACAGGTCAGTCCCCTTGGGCAGGTACTGTCGAATCAGCCCGTTGATGTTTTCGTTACTGCCGCGCTGCCAGGGACTGTGCGGGTCACAGAAGTAAATCGCCACACCTGTTTTCTGCGTAATCTCAGCGTGGCGCGTCATTTCACGGCCCTGGTCATAGGTCATGCTTTTACGCACCGCCAGAGGCATTCGGTTTAAGGCAGCGCTGAAGCCTTCAACGGCTGACGTGGCTGTTGCATCGTTCATTTTGACCAGCATCAGGTAGCCGCTCGTGCGCTCGACCAGCGTGCCCACAGCAGATGCATTACCCTTGCCCTTGATCAAATCACCTTCCCAGTGACCCGGCACTAGACGGTCTTCAATCTCGGGCGGACGCAGGTGAATGCTGACCATATCAGGGATCTGATTGCGGCGATCAACGCCGCCTGCACGCGGCCTACGTGTGGTTTTACCGTGACGTAGACAATGAATAAGCTCCTTGCGCAGCTCACCCACTGGCAAGGCATAAATTGCGTTGTAAATCGTCTCGTGACAGACGTAGGCATCTTTCAGTTTAGGGAACATACGGCTCAGGTTACCGGCAATTTGTTGAGGGGAGAAATGATCACGAAGCATTTCCTTGACCATCTGGAACAGCTCACT
>CAZBXG010000018.1:27855-30551 GCA_964495925.1 uncultured Thiopseudomonas sp. | reverse complement strand
AATTGCTGTGTTGTTCATGATGTCGCTCCTCACACCCAAAACTACTGTCGTACCAGTCGTCCGGCAATCCAGGGGCCGCTTTTTGTGCTGCGATAGGGGTTGATGTCGAGCCCGCCACGACGCAAATAACGTGCATAAACCGTCAGCTGTTCTGGCACCAGCAGGCGGTGCAGGTCAAGAAACACCCGCTCTACACATTGCTCATGAAAATCCTGATGCTCACGGAAACTGACCAGATAGCGCAGCAGGCTGGCATGGCAAAGTTTTTTCTGGCCCCGATACTCAATCGCCATACTGCCCCAGTCAGGCTGACCGGTCACCGGGCAACAGGAACGCAGTAAATGACTGTGCAGCTGTTCATCTGCTGGTTCGGCAGAGCATTGCAGTAGCGAGGCGTCCGGCTCTGTGTACTGGCCTATTTCTATGTCCAGCTCATCAATGCAGCTGCCGGGCAACGTGGATAATCCGGCGGCAGCGGCCTGATCCAGTGACAGAATACACACAGTGACCTCGGCTCCCGCCACGGCAGACAGGTCTTGAACCATAACAGATGTCAGTTCGGCACTGTCTGCAAAAACGCTCTGATTAAAAGAGTTCAGGTACAGCTTGAATGATTTGGATTCGATGATACAGGGTGATTCGGCTGGCACCTGTATTTCCGCCATGGCCACCATCGGTTTGCCCGATGGCAGCAGCCAAGACAGCTCATAGGCAGTCCAGATATCGATACCCTGATAAGGCAAAGCCCCTTCGGCCACACCAAACTCGGCCCACTTGACCTGTCGCTCGATTCCGAACAACAGGCTGGCGTCATAACGGGTTTTATAGTCGGTTTGCTTGCCCAGAAGCGACTGTTCGGCAGGATGCTGCATGGCTGTCTTGTACCCTGTTCAGGACAGGCAGCCTCTGCATGCTGGCTCCTGTCAGAATTAAAGAACAGGATTGTACCATTTGTACTTCAGCAGCGGCGGACGGGGCCAGGTTCCGCCCGGTTTTATCAGCGCAGCTTGAAGCGCTGCAACAAGTCATTCAGGCCTTCGGCCAGGCTTGCCAGATGCTGACTGGATACCTGCGTTTCATCCGCACCAGAAGAGGTTTGCGCAGACAGATCATGGATTGCCACTAGGCTTCTATCCACTTCCTGTGCCACTGCTGCCTGCTCTTCCGCCGCGCTGGCAATGCTCAGGTTTTGCTGGTTAATCTGGTCCATCAGCCCGGCAGAACGGCTCAGCACCTCAAGCACGTCATGCGCCATTTCTCTGGTATTGGCTACCCAACGGCTGCTGGTTTCCATGTTTTTCACTGCAACATTGGTTTCGTTCTGCACGTTGCCAATCATGCGCTCAATTTCAACGGTCGACTCCTGGGTACGGCCAGCCAACGCACGAACTTCGTCGGCAACCACTGCAAAGCCGCGTCCCTGCTCGCCTGCCCGCGCTGCTTCAATCGCTGCGTTAAGCGCCAGCAGGTTGGTTTGCTCGGCAATCGCCCGAATCACTTCGATCACCTTACCGATTTCCTGCACATTACCTGCCAGACGGCCGATACCTTCATTGGTGCTGCCGATTTCAACTGACAAGCTATCAATGGTATTGACGGTTTCTTGCAACTTGCCCTGACCACTTTGTACCTCTTCTTGTGCCTGCTCAGTATTACGCGAAGTGCTGTTGGCGTTTCCTGCCACTTCTTCAATCGCCGCAGTCATTTCGTTGACTGCCGTCACCGCCTGCTCCAACTGGCTGCTCTGTTCATGCACGGTACGACTGGCCTGATTGGTAATTACACTGAGTTCTTCCGAGGTGCTGGCCAACTGCTGTGAAGAGTCGGTAATGCGTTCAAGCGTTGAACGCAGCTGCTCCTGCATCCGCTGCATGGCCCGCATCATGTCACCCGCCTCGTCGCGGCCATCATCATGTACATCTTTAGTCAAGTCACCACTGGCAATCCGCTCAGAGGTTTCCACCGCCAGGCGCAATGGTGTCAGCAAGCTACGGCTGAACAGCATGGCCAAAATAACCACTGCAATTCCTGATATGACAATCGCAGAAATAATACTGGTCATGGAGCTGGATTCAATTTCTTCGGCATGGGTGGCGCTGTTGGCTGCCTGCTGCAGCTCAAAAGCCACCAACGCATTCACTGCATTGACTGCCAACGCACCCTGATCGGTCAGGCGCATGTCAATTTGATGGGCCAGTCCGTCATCTCCGGCTTGCCGCGCCTCCATCCACTGCCCCAGCGAAGTATTGTAAGCCTCGACTAAAGTAACAGCTTCTTTCAGCAGATTACTGCCTTCAGCCGAGACCATGGCTGCCAGTTTTTCACCGCTCGCCTGAAAGGAACGCCCTGCCTCCTCAACTGTTTTCAGCGCGGCAGTTTTGGCACCCTCGTCAGCAGTCAGGGCGAAGTTTGCCGTGTACAGACGCATGGTCAGGAAATCCCGGCGCATGTCACCCACTGTAGCCACCTGTGGCAAACGCAAGTGTCCCAATTCTTGGGTGATATCACCCAGCCGGTTTTGTTGAATAATGGCAAAAATACCCAAGAGCAATGTTGTCAAGCCCAGCAAACCAAAAAATAGTGCAGCCCTGGAGGCTATGCGAAGGTTACGGAACATGGGAATCCCCTTATTTAGGTCGTGGCCAGTGTATCGGCACAAAATGCCTAAGCTTGAGCCCACCACCTTACTTGCTTGC
>CAZBXG010000018.1:0-27755 GCA_964495925.1 uncultured Thiopseudomonas sp. | reverse complement strand
CCCCTAGTAAGCATCAACTAAACCGGTATAAACCATGCGTTTGCGCTCAGCTCTCGTCTTGACTTGCCTACAGAGTGGCCAAAATATCCTGCACTGCCTGATCCGGTTCATCTGCGCGAGTGACCGGACGACCAATGACCAGATAATCCGAACCGGCCCGCATCGCCTGCGCCGGAGTCAGAATACGCTTTTGGTCATCACTGGCACTGCCGGCCGGACGAATGCCCGGCGTAACCAGCTGGCCGGCTGACCATTGCTGCTTTAGAGCCTGCGCTTCTTGCGCCGAACAGACCAGTCCATCCAGTCCTGCTTGTTGTGCCAGACTGGCCAGACGCAATACCTGCTCTTGCGGAGCCACATCCAGACCGATACCAGCCAGATCCTGCTGCTCCATGCTGGTCAGTACGGTCACACCGATCAACAGTGGCTTGTTGCCCTGATGCTGCTCAAGCACTTCACGACAGGCCGCCATCATTTTCAGGCCGCCACTGCAATGTACGTTGACCATCCACACACCCAGCTCGGCGGCAGCCTTGACCGCCATCGCGGTGGTGTTGGGAATGTCATGGAATTTCAGGTCCAGAAACACATCAAAGCCCAACTGATGTAAAGCCTCGATCACTTGCGGGCCACAGCGGGTAAACAGTTCCTTGCCCACCTTGACCCGGCAATCAGCAGGGTTCAGCTGACGGGCCATGGCCATGGCCTGATCAAAACCGGGAAAGTCAAGGGCTACAATTATAGGGCTATTCATGTTGAATCTCTGGCTAGAAGAAAACGGATAACCATTGTACCCACTGTCACCTGTAATGTGCAGCATCCCTGCCCGGTTTGCTGTTCGGGTGTATAGTGGATGCGACTGACATACTTTCTGGAGAAGCCATGCCTTGGTATATCTGGTTAATGATTGCCGCTGCCTTTGCTTCAGTGCTGGGTAGCCTGCTGCTGTTGCGCGATACCGCCCATAAAATGCCGATTGATCCGGAAGCTCTGGAGCGTATGAAGCAACGCAATGCCGAGCTGGATGCTACAGAAAAACACCAACAGAATTAGGAGACAAACCATGTCCACTCGTACTGAAACCGACAGCATTGGTGCCATTGAAGTCCCGGCTGATGCTTACTGGGCCGCCCAAACCCAGCGCTCAAAAGAAAACTTTGCCATTGGTGGCCAACAAATGCCACTGGCTGTCGTCCACGCTCTGGCTCAGGTTAAAAAGGCAGCTGCCCGTGTAAATTTTCGCCTGGGCGAACTGCCACAACAGCAGGCCGAGCTGATTGAACAAGCCGCCGATGAAGTCATCAGCGGCAAGCTCGACGCCCACTTCCCGCTGGTAGTCTGGCAAACCGGCAGTGGCACCCAAAGCAACATGAACGTCAATGAGGTAATTGCCGGTCGTGCCAACGAAATTGCCGGCCAGGAGCGCGGCGGAAAATCACCCGTACACCCGAACGATCACGTCAATCGGGCACAAAGCTCCAATGACTGTTTCCCCACCGCGATGCACATTGCCGTGCTGCAGGCGGTGCACCAGCAACTGCTACCCGGCATAAAAACCCTGCGTGACGGCCTGGACGCACAGGCAAAGCGTTATGTCAATCTGGTCAAAACCGGGCGCACCCACATGATGGATGCCACTCCGGTCACCTTTGGCCAGGAACTGTCCGCCTTTGTTGCCCAACTGGATTATGCCCGTGACGCCATCGAACATAGCCTGCCTGCTGTATGCGAGCTGGCTCAGGGCGGTACTGCGGTCGGCACTGGTCTGAACAGTCATCCACAGTTTGCCGAAGCCATCGCTGCTGAACTGGCCGGGCTGACCGGGCTGCCACTGCGCAGTGCGCCCAATAAATTTGCCGCACTGGCCGGCCACGAGCCGCTGGTGACCCTGTCCGGCGCACTGAAAACCCTCGCCGTTGCCCTGATGAAGCTGGCCAACGACCTCCGCTTGCTGGGTTCCGGTCCGCGTGCCGGTCTGGCTGAAGTTCTGCTACCCGCCAACGAACCTGGCAGCTCAATCATGCCGGGCAAAGTCAACCCCACCCAGTGCGAAGCATTGTCTATGCTGGCCTGCCAGGTAATTGGCAATGACACTACCGTCAGCATTGCTGCCTTTCAAGGCCACTTGCAGCTCAATGTGTTCAAGCCGGTGATCGTACATAATCTGCTGGAGTCCATTGGTCTGCTGGCCGATGGCTGCGTCAACTTTCAGACTCACTGTATTGAAGGCATGCAAGCCAACGAACAGCAAATGGCTGATCATCTGGAAAACGGTCTGATGCTGGTTACCGCACTTAATCGTCATATCGGCTACGATAATGCGGCCAAAATCGCCAAGAAAGCCTATGAGGGCAACCAGACCTTGCGCCAGGCCGCCATCGAGCTGGGTTTGCTGACGGATGAGCAATTCAGTGAATGGGTGCGCCCACAGGACATGCTCCAGCCCGAATAAGCCCTTTCTGCCCGATATTAAAAAATGCCGTGACAGTTCATCGCTGCCACGGCATTTTCTTGGCCAAACTAAACAGTTCTAGCCACACTTGCTCTCGCCACACGCCAGACAAGTCAGGCAGCCATCCATTTGTATTGCTGCTTTAACGTGGCAACGTCCGCACTGCTGTGCGCCTGCCGGATAACTTTGTGTACTGTCATCACAGTCGCTGCCGGTTTGCGTGGGTGCGCTAAGTTTCTCGTATTCAGCCCGTTTCTCCGCCAAGTACGCCTGCTGATGCGGATCCGGCTCGGATTCGATCATGCCAATGTGTTTTAAATGTCGCTCCAGTACATCACCAATTTCAGCCACCAGGGACGGCATCCAGCGACCGCCGCGCATCAGGTAGCCACCCTTGGGATCAAACACGCTTTGCAGCTCTTCCACCAGAAACGTGCAATCACCGCCCTTACGGAATACTGCCGAGACAATCAGGGTCAAAGCGACAATCCACTGATAATGCTCCATGTTCTTTGAGTTGATAAAAATCTCGAACGGGCGACGCTGTTCATACTCCGTGCCCTGATTAAGTACGATGTCATTAATGGTGACATAGTAAGCGTGCTCAGAAGTCGGGGTTTTGATTTTGTATGTACTGCCAACCAGATGCTCGGGGCGTTTAACCTTCTCATGCATTTCCACATAATCCGGCTCTGCCGGAATCTGGGCCACTTTCGCCTCTTCAGCCTTGGCCGCATCTGCGGAAACCACCTCATAGCCGATAATTTTATTACTGATTTGAACTGCCATTTGTATACCTGCTCATATCCGGTTGTTCTGAACACCAAGTGCCTGCGCCAGCAGCTCCAGCCGCGCAAGATATCTGGCTCAAACTCTGACTTGCGACTAAAGCCGTTCCTGCACTGTGTTCAGAGTGATGATTGATGACGCATAACCATCCTTGCGTGAGAATCAAAGTTTGCCGTAATAGCCTTCTTTCAGTGCCTCGTACAGGTTCGCCGCTGTATGGGTTTCACCGTCATACTCAATTTCTTCATTACCCCTGGCCTCAACCGTGCTGCCATCGGCCAACTTGAAACGATACGTGGTGTTGACCAGGTCCTCTTCCTTGACCAGCACACCCTGAAATGCCTCGGGGTTAAAGCGGAAAGTAGTACAGCCTTTAAGTCCCTGCTGCCAGGCGTAATGGTAAATATTCTTGAAGTCTTCGTACGGATAATCAGTCGGCACGTTGGCCGTTTTCGAAATCGATGAATCAATCCATTTTTGTGCTGCCGCCTGCACATCCACATGCTGAATCGGCGTGACCTCGTCAGCACTAATAAAGTAATCCGGCAGACAGTCCGGCGTGGCTTCCGGATTGATCAGGTGACGATAAGCCAGCAGTTCAAAGCTGAATACATCTACTTTTTCCTTGGTCTTTTTACCCTCGCGGATAATATTGCGGAAATAGTGGTGGGCAAAGCTGGGCTCAATACCATTGGAGGCGTTATTGGCCAGCGACAGCGAAATGGTACCGGTCGGAGCAATTGAACTGTGGTGGGTAAAACGTGCGCCCTGCTCGGCCAGCGCCTCGACCAGTTCCGGCTCTTCTTCGGCCACCTGCTGCATATAACGGCTGTATTTGGCCCAAAGCACACGCCCTTTGAGCTTGTCACCAGCCTTCAGCCCATCTGTAACCATTTCCGGACGGCGTGCCAGCATTTCACTGGTCACCTCAAACTCTTCGTCCATGATCGGGGCTGCGCCCTTTTCCTGTGCCAGTTCCAGCCCGGCACGCCAGCCTTCCAGCGCCATTTCGCGTGAAATTTGCTCAGTCAAGGCCAACGACTGTGCCGAACCATACTGCATACCCAACAACGTCATGGTTGAACCCAGCCCCAGAAAGCCCATACCGTGACGACGCTTGCGATAAATTTCATCACGCTGTTCTGGCAACGGCAAACCGTTGATTTCCACCACGTTATCCAGCATGCGGGTGAAAATATTGACTACTTTGCGGTATTCATCCCAGTCAAAACGTGCCTGCTCGGTAAACGGATCACGCACAAAACGGGTCAGGTTGACCGAGCCCAGCAGACAGGCACCATGCGGCGGCAGCGGCTGCTCACCGCATGGATTCGTGGCGCGGATATCTTCACAAAACCAGTTGTTGTTCATTTCGTTGACATGGTCAATCAAGATGAAGCCCGGCTCGGCAAAGTCGTAGGTCGAGGCCATGATTGAATCCCAGATGCGTCTGGCTTTGATCACGCGATAGACTCGGCAGGCGACCTTGCCATCTTCCCGCACAATATAGTTTTTATGCGTAGGCCAGTAACGCCAGATGATTTGTGCCGGATCGTCCAGATCAAGCTGGTCATCCTGCTGCTCGGCCGGGCTGACCGGAAATGCCAGTGACCAGTCAGCATCCTGTTCCACCGCCTGCATAAACTCGCCGGTAATCAACAACGACAGGTTGAACTGGCGTAAACGTCCGTCCTCACGCTTGGCACGAATAAAGTCCAGCACATCAGGGTGGCCCACATCAAAAGTGGCCATTTGTGCGCCACGACGACCACCGGCAGAAGACACGGTAAAACACATCTTGTCGTAGATATCCATAAACGACAACGGCCCCGAGGTATAAGCTCCGGCACCCGATACATAAGCTCCACGCGGGCGCAAGGTGGAAAACTCGTAACCAATTCCGCAACCGGCTTTCAGGGTCAGACCAGCCTGATGCAGCTTGGCCAGAATATCATCCATGGAGTCACCAACTGTCGCAGAAACCGTACAGTTGATGGTTGAAGTGGCGGGCTTCCAGGCCAGCGCTCCGGCATTGGAAATAATCCGACCGGCTGGAATGGCACCACGGTGCAAGGCCCATAAAAATTGTTCATACCAGTGCTCACGATGTTCAGGCAGCTCGATATCCGCCAGCGCACGGGCTACCCGCTGATAGGTGGAAGCAATGGTTTCATCCACCGGCAGGCCATCTTTGGTCTTGAGTCGATATTTGGCATCCCAGATATCTACCGAGGCTGGCTGCAGAGCAATTGCAGCGGATTGGGAGGTCTGGACGGCGGTTTCAAGGGCCTGTTTCATGAAGCACTCCTGCAAGCCTGTCAAGTGAGCAAATGACAGAAAAACACAATATATGGGGACAAGAAAGGAATACTATAGGCATATATAGCAGACATCAAGTAGAAAGCTAGCGAGTTTCTTGATCGCGGTTATGGCGAATCTGCCGTCCGCTGGCGGCGTGGTTTTGTGGCGACAGGCTGCTGGAAAGCAGTAAAAAAGTCGCACCCGTCAGGCAAATAAAGCCCGAAAAGCAGCAGGTTGCCGGGCTGATTTTTGATGCGCCAAGAAAGCACATCCGCTGGTCGGGAAAAAGGCATTATCTGGCAACATGCTGCTTTTATTCAGAAGAAAAAAGCTGCATGTTGCAATACCGGACTGCTCGCGCAGATGCTTTTCGGTCCAAGTCATTCACGACTTGCAGAATATTATTTAACCGGCAGCACCGAGCATCAGTGCTTTCATCTCGGCCACTGCATTTTCCAGGCCTACAAACAGGGCATGAGCAATGATGGCATGACCAATATTGAGCTCGTTAATACCCGGAATCGCAGCAATTGCCTCAACGTTTTGATAGTTCAGACCATGTCCGGCATTCACCACCAGCCCCTGCTTTTGTGCAAAGGCAGCAGCCTTGCGGATTTTCTCCAGTTCCTGCAACTGCTCTTGCGCCGTAGCTGCCTTGGCGTAATGACCGGTATGCAGTTCAATGGTGGTCGCTCCCACTCGCTTCACTGCAAGAATTTGCTGCTCGTCGGCATCCAGGAAAATCGAAACCTGACAGCCAGCTTTTTGCAGGCGCTCAACCGCAACAGCAATACGCGCTTCCTGTCCGGCAACATCCAGACCGCCTTCAGTGGTCAGTTCTTCACGGGTTTCCGGTACCAGACAGACGTTTTCCGGGCGAATGCGCTCAACAATGGTCAGCATTTCTTCGGTCACGCCCATCTCGAAATTCAACGGAGTGGCGATCAGCTGGCTCAGCAATTCAACATCACGATCCTGAATGTGACGACGGTCTTCGCGCAAGTGAATGGTGATGCCGTCGGCACCGGCCTGTTCACACAACAAGGCAGCCTTAACCGGCTCTGGATCTCGTCCGCCACGCGCCTGGCGCAGGGTAGCAATATGGTCAATGTTGACGCCCAGCAAAATGCGTTGTTTGATGTTCATGCAATAGACTCCTTGTGCCGCATAAAAAGTTCACGGCTCATTAGTGGCCGGCTGCCCAGATGAGGTGCCAGCGCCTGACGCATCAAACGCTTGGCTGCTTGCATCACTCCGGGCTGTTGCCATTGTACGGCGGCCAGCGCCTGTAAATCAGCTCCCAGAAAAGCACCGGGACGAATTCCCGGCACTCGTAAAAACCCGCTTTCTGGTTGCAGGACATACCAGCATCCGCCTTTGAGGGGATCACCCTGACAATCCAGTTCGAGCGAAAACCCATAACCCAGCTGCTCCAGCAAGCGCCATTCATAGCTCCGCAGCAACGGCTCAACAGCATTACCGGCGGCCAGTGCCTGCAAAGTCAGCTGGTAATGTTCAAAGACGTGTGGCTGCGGATCAGCCAGCGGCAGCATGCGCATACTGAGTTCATTCAGGTAAAGCGCGCACATCAGGCGCTGTCCTTCAAGCATCAGGTAAGCGCCAACAGATTCCAGGCGGGCCAGGCTTTTCAGCTCACCCTGTCCGCGCAACTCGATTTCAAGACAGTTGAAAGGCCGTGCCACACTGCCCTTTTTACTGCGATAACCACGCAGGACGGTACGAATGCGGCCCTGTTCACAAGTGAACAGGTCAAGTAATGCGCTGGTTTCCTTGTAGGGCCGCACATGCAGAACAAACGCCAGATCAGCCTGCATGCTTAATGTCCGCCCCGACCGCTCTAGTCCTGATAGCCGAGCGAACGCAGGGCGCGCTCATCATCCGACCAGCCCTTTTTCACCTTGACCCAGAGGTTGAGCATCACCTTGTTATCAAACAGGGTTTCCATATCTTTACGGGCTTCCTGACCAATCAGCTTGATACGCTCACCCTTGTCACCGATCAGAATTTTTTTCTGCCCTTCACGCTCAACCAGAATCAGCGCATGAATATGCAGGATGCGGCCTTCGTGCTTAAAATCTTCAATTTCTACCGTCATCTGGTATGGCAACTCAGCTCCCAGCTGACGCATGATTTTCTCCCGCACCAGCTCCGCCGCAAGGAAACGACTGGAACGGTCGGTAATCTGGTCTTCCGGATAAAAATGTTCGTTTTTCGGCAGGCGCTCACCGATCAGCCGCTCCAGAGTATCCAGATTTTGCTGATGCAGAGCAGAAATGGGGACAATTTCTGCATTGGGCATTTTTTCATTCAGCCATTGCAGATGCTCCAGCATGTCTGTTTTATCTTCGAGGCGGTCAGCCTTGTTCACTGCAATCAGCACCGGACAGCGCAAGTCCTTGATGCGCTCGTAGACCATTTCGTCTTCTTCGGTCCAGCGCATGCGATCAACAACAAATACACACACATCAATGTCACGCAATGCGGTCATTGCACTGCGGTTCATGTAGCGATTCAGTGCAGTCTGGCCACCCGTATGCAGGCCCGGGGTGTCAATGTAAATTACCTGAACTGCCCCTTCGGTCTTGATGCCCAGCATGTTGTGCCGGGTGGTTTGCGGCTTGCGCGAGGTAATCGCCAGTTTCTGGCCCAGAATATGGTTGATCAGGGTCGATTTGCCCACATTGGGCCGCCCCACTACAGCTACATAGCCGCACCGGCTGGTCATGGTTTCAGTCATGGTTATTTCCGTTTTCTATCCCCAGTGCCACCAGCGCTGCGGCGGCGGCTACCTGTTCGGCAATACGGCGACTGCCACCCTGCCCACTTGTTTTGTAATCCAGTAATTGCACCGCACACTCGACGCGGAATATGCGGCAATGCGGCTCACCCTGAATGTCGACCACTTCATAGCTGGGCAGATCGCTACCTCGCGACTGCAGAAACTCCTGCAACCGGGTTTTCGAGTCTTTATTGGTATCCACCAATGTCAGACTGGCAAACTCTTGTTCCAGCCACGCCAGAACCCGCTCGCGCGCGACATCCATACCGGCATCCAGATAAATCGCACCAATAATCGCTTCGGTGGCATCAGCCAGAATTGACTCACGACGAAAGCCGCCGCTTTTCAGCTCACCCGAACCCAGACGCAAATAATCACCCAGGTCCATCGCGCGAGCCAACACGGCCAGGGTCTCACCCTTGACCAGCCTGGCCCGCAAACGTGACAGCTGCCCTTCACGGGCCTGGTCAAAATGGTGATACAAGGCTTCACCGGCGACGAAGTTGAGCACCGCATCACCCAAAAACTCCAGACGCTCATTGTTGCGACCCGAATAGCTGCGGTGGGTCAGTGCCAGCGTCAGCAAGCCGGCATCTTTAAATTGATAGCCAAGCTTGCGCTGCAAACGTGTCAACGGATTACTCACTGGTTACGCACGCGATATTTTTTGTCAAAAGAAACCACCAAATCAATATTTTTCAGGATTTTTTCCCGCACTTCATACTTGAGTTCGACATACAGCTCACCACCTTCCTGGCGTGCTTCCATGATGTCTGTGGCCTTCAGGTCACGAATATTGTTGACCTGCATGCCCTTGTTGATATAGCTGTAAAACTCACCGACACTGCCAATTTTGACACCGCTGGCTGCCTCACGGTCAACTGCACTGATCATTTTATCCAGCGCTTTGTTATCCATGTAATGAGGCAAAATCTTGAAACCGATACTGGCAAAAAAACCGGCCAGAATCAGTATCACCAGCCACCCCATCAGTGACATGCCACGCTGCTTTGCACTATTCATGCGAATCCCTCCGAAAACCTTTCAAAGTCGAGGTTAATACCATCAGTCAATAAATCCGGCACGCGAGAAATTAGGCAAGTGACCAGACTTGGGAGAAGGCCAGCTCATCCAGATCAGGGATGCCTTGCCTACTATATATGAATCCGGAACCATGCCCATAAACTCTGGTGCAATATGCGGATCATTCCAGTAACGGCTATCTTTGGAGTTATCACGGTTGTCACCAAGCATGAAGTAGTGCCCTTCCGGCACTCTCCACTCACGACTCGGCTCCATGCGCCGGTTGTTTTCCTTGCGCACCTGATAAGTATGAGCGCCCAGCTGTTCAGTAAACAACTGTGAACGCCCCAAACTGCCAGCTTCTTCACCCAGCCACTGCTCCGGCACCTGTTCGCCGTTAATATAAACCCGCTTGTCAAAACTGTAGGTAACGATATCACCCGGTACGCCAATCACCCGTTTGATGTAGTTGATGCGAGGATCTTCCGGATATTTGAACACCATCACATCACCACGCTGCGGATCACTCAGCGGAATCACTTTCAGGTCAACCACAGGCAGACGAATACCATAGGAGAACTTATTGACCAGAATAAAGTCGCCCACTTGCAACGTCGGGATCATTGAGCCGGATGGAATCTGAAACGGCTCAAACAGGAACGAGCGCAGAACAAACACTATCGCCAGCACGGGAAACAACGACTTGCCGTACTCAATGGCAACCGGCTCTTTGTCCAGCCGTTCCAGTGTTTTTTCATCCGGTGTCGCCACCTGCTGTTTATAAGCAGCAATAGCTGTCCGGCGACGCGGCGCAAACCACAGGCGATCAGCCAAAGTCAGGGCGCCACTGACCGCGACCGCAATCACCAGAAATAACGGAAAATCAAAATTCATGGATTAGTCATCCACTCGCAATACGGCCAGGAAGGCTTCCTGTGGAATCTCCACGTTACCAACCTGTTTCATGCGCTTTTTACCGGCCTTCTGTTTTTCCAGCAGCTTTTTCTTACGGCTGATGTCACCACCATAACATTTGGCCAGTACGTTTTTACGCAATGCCTTGACGTTGCTACGCGCTACCACCTGGCCACCAATCACTGCCTGAATCGCTACGTCGTACATCTGGCGCGGAATCAGTTCCCGCATTTTTTCGGTCAGGATACGTCCTTTGCCTGCGGCCTGGTCCCGGTGCACAATCAGCGCCAGTGCATCAACCTTGTCACCGTTGATCAGCATGTCGAGACGGGTCAGGTTGGCTGTCTGGAAGCGGTCAAAGCTGTATTCCAGTGAAGCATAACCACGACTGACCGACTTCAGGCGGTCAAAGAAATCCAGCACCACCTCGTTCATCGGCAATTCGTAAATCACCTGCACTTGTGAACCGAGGAAGTGCATGTCGATCTGCACGCCACGTTTTTCCACACACAGGGTAATGACGTTGCCCAGATGTTCTTGCGGAACCAGGATGGTCGCTTTAACAATCGGCTCGCGCATTTCCTGAATAACCGATGGGTCTGGCATACGGGACGGGTTGTCTACATAAATGACATCGCCGTTTTTGAGCACGGTTTCAAATACTACGGTCGGTGCGGTCGTGATCAGGTCCAGATCGTACTCACGCTCCAGCCGCTCCTGAATGATCTCCATGTGCAGCATGCCAAGGAAGCCAATACGGAAACCAAAACCCAGCGCTTCGGAGCTTTCCGGCTCATACTGCAAGGCAGCATCGTTGAGGGTGAGCTTTTCCAACGCATCACGAAAATCTTCAAAATCTTCCGAGCTGACCGGGAACAAACCGGCATAAACCTGCGGTTTGATCTTCTGGAATCCGGGCAGCATTTCCACTTCAGGTGTATTGGACAGAGTCAGGGTATCGCCCACTGGAGCACCCTGAATATCCTTGATACCGGCAATCACAAAGCCAACTTCGCCAGCTTTCAGGTAGTCAGTCTGGGTATGCTTCGGGTTAAAAACACCTACGCTATCGACCTGATGCACTCGCCCTGTCGACTTGACCAGAATTCTGTCACCTTTTTTAACCTTGCCATGTTTGACACGCACCAAAGAAACAACACCCAGATAGTTGTCAAACCAGGAGTCAATGATCAGCGCCTGCAAGGGTGCTTCAATCTCGCCCTCGGGCGGAGGAATCTGATTAATCAGACGCTCGATCACATCTTCGACGCCCAGACCAGTTTTGGCACTGCATTGAACTGCATCTGTGGCATCAATACCAATTACGTTTTCGATTTCTTCTTGCACCCGCTCAGGGTCGGCCTGTGGCAGATCGATTTTATTCAGTACGGGCATTACTTCCAGCCCCTGCTCAATCGCGGTATAGCAGTTGGCTACCGACTGGGCTTCCACGCCCTGCCCCGCATCGACCACCAGCAAGGCGCCTTCACAGGCAGCCAGCGAGCGGCTGACTTCGTAGGTAAAGTCAACGTGGCCGGGAGTATCAATAAAGTTCAACTGATAGGTTTTGCCGTCTTTGGCATCATAATTCAGGGTGACACTGTGTGCCTTGATGGTGATCCCGCGTTCGCGTTCCAGGTCCATCGAGTCCAGCACCCGGGACTCCATTTCGCGTTCGCTCAGGCCTCCACAAATCTGGATCAGGCGGTCAGCCAGGGTAGATTTACCGTGGTCGATATGGGCAATGATGGAAAAATTACGAATATGACTCAGGTCGCTCACAGAACTTCACTCTAATTAAGGACTCGACGGCCACAAGCCGGCAAAAATAGTGCGTAAGTTTACCTGATGCCAGGGGGGTTCGTCATCTTTGCCATGAAGACGGAAGCAGATTAATGCAACAACCGCTGCATTCGCGCCTTACCAGGTCAAATCGGTCTTGCGGCAAATCAGGCGCTTGCAGTGGCGAGGCACAGACTCCGCAAGGTCGCTGCGAGTACATCCATGTAAGCTCAGTGTTGCCATCCATGGCAACACAGCCTTGCTCCACCTGTGCCTCGCCACTGCGACATATATGTGTTCACTACAAACTCCCACAGCTTGATTAACGAACAAACCGGAGCAAGCTCCGGTTTGTTTTCTAGCGTACTGCGCTATCAGCGTGACAGTTTGAACGTGATAAAACTTGCGCGGCCCTGACGCAACACCCGCATCGACAATGAGCGGTCGCGCGGCAATTTTTGCACAATGGCGTTAAACGACTTCACCGACTCAATCTGCTGGTTGTTCAGGTGAGTAATCACATCACCCGGACGCAAGCCGATCATCGCTGCCGGGCCTTCATAAACTTCCTGAATCAGCACGCCGGTCTCCAGATCAATCATCTTTTTCTGTTCGGCTGTCAGCTCCGCTACGGAAACCCCCAGCGGGTTGTCGGCACGTTTGCCACTTTGGCGTCCTGTATCAGCCACACTGGCATCGTCTTCGCCAGGCGCAGCGCCCACTTTGACTTTAACCGTCTGGCGTTTGCCGTCACGCATCACTTCCATCTGTGCCGTAGCACCGGGTTTCAATGCTCCAACCAGGTGCGGCAGATCAGCTGACATTACGACCGGCTTGCCATTCATGCTCAAAATCACGTCGCCCAGACGAAGGCCGCTCTTGCCAGCCGGACTGTCTTCCAGAATCTGCACCACCAGTGCTCCAGCAGGCTTGTCCAGCCCGAACGACTCGGCCAGGTCCTTACTCACTTCCTGAATCACTACACCCAGCCAGCCACGCTCGACCTTGCCGCCCTGCTTCAACTGATCAGCCACATCCATTGCCACTTCCATCGGAATGGCAAATGACAGCCCCATAAAACCACCCGAACGAGTAAAGATTTGCGAGTTAATGCCAATCACCTCGCCATTCAGGTTAAACAGTGGACCGCCCGAGTTGCCCGGATTGATCGCAACATCAGTCTGGATAAAAGGCACATAGCTGTCGTTCGGCAGATTGCGTCCCTTGGCGGACACAATTCCCGCTGTCACTGAGTGATCGAAACCAAACGGTGAACCAATCGCCAGTACCCATTCACCCACTTTAAGGTCTTTGGATTTCCCGGTTTTTACTACCGGCAAATTTTTACCTTCAACTTTGAGCAAGGCCACATCAGTGCGCGGGTCCGTCCCCACCAGTTCCGCAACCAGCTCGCTGCGGTCAGACAAACGCACAATGATTTCATCAGCGTCTTCCACAACATGGTTGTTGGTCAAGATATAACCATCGGAAGAAATAATAAAACCGGAACCCAGTGACTGGGCTTCTGGGCGGCGCTGCCGGTTAGGTCCGTGCGGCGTAGGAAATGCCTGTTCAAAAAAGTCGCGGAAAATTGGCGGCAAACCCTCCAGCTCGGGAATCATCAACCGGCCCGGACCGGCCATGACTGCCTGTGGCTTTTGTCTGGTACTGATATTGACTACTGCCGGAGATGACTCCTCCACCAAAACAGTAAAGTCAGGCAGCTGCGCCTGAGCGACTGGTGTCATGGCAACAACCAAGCTGGCACCCAGCCCGACAAGCAATGCTTTTGCGATACGCATGCTGTTTAACTCCATTGCATGATTGATCAAAACACTTCGGCATCCGGCAATATAAAAATGCCATCAGCCAAGAATACTTTTTTTCTGACATAGTCCAAGGCAACAAGTTCCAATACTTCTGCTCGACATGAGCAACAGTAACACTTGTTATGAGGCAAAAAACAGGTTCAGGATATTTGACATTCGGGAGGCTGACAGATCACCAGCCCCGGGGAAGAGACAGCCGCACTTATGGCTGCCAGCGTATAGTGCCCTGCTGCCAGTCCGGCGATTCGACCCGCATCACTTTCGGCAACATAGCGACCCGGCCCTCCAGTGTGCGGTTATGCAGATACAAAGCAAAAACTGCCGCCGCAAAAGTGGTCAGCGCTGACACAATGGCAACCGGCTCACCAAAACCCAGCCAGTCGGCCATTAGCGCACCTGCAAGCAAAGCCAGCAAAGGCAACAAATACACCAGCACTGCTCCGCGCACAGCCAATGACTCTTCAATACCCAGTATCACCGTGTCGCCAACTCGCACCGGAAACTCGCACAGTGCGAGCACTTCGTGACAACGACCGGGCTTAAGGCTTTGCGCCAACCCTTGCCCACACGCAGCTCGAGCCTTGCAGCTGCCACACGCACTTTGTCGGTTAACAGCAACACGCACCTGCCGGCCTTCAATAGCCATTACCTGTCCGCGCTCTTCAATCATGGCTGCCTTCCTTCCCATCCAGACTAACCGACAGAGCAATACGTTGTGCGGTAACAACCGGAATTTCACCCAGCACCGTGACCATATAACGTTGCCCGTCCGTTTCGACTGGCCGTGACATCACCACTGTAGGCCCGACCTGTCGATGTTCCATGTCGAGCAACGAATCATCCACCGCTGCAACAAAAATACTGAAATGTGCCAAGCCGTCAAAAAATAGCTGACTGAATGCGCTGCCTGACTGCACCCGCTCCTGCCCTACAGGTACAAAACCTTCCGGCACCCAGCCTGCATGCCAGTCAGGGCGCGCCTGTTCGGAAATTTCGTCTTCCACCAAGGACTGTTCGCAATCAGCCACATTCAGCTGCTCATCTGCCTGCTCGCCCAAAACAAAACTGACGAACTGAAAACGCTCCAGCAACTCACCTTGCTCATTTAATAACAGCGACTGTAAAACCACGCCGGTTTCACGGTCAAAATGGATTTCGAGGGGGTAGCGATGCACATCGCGCGGGGCAAACAACAACACGTCGGCATCACGGTCAGCGACCCGTCCGCGCCCAACCTGTTCAATCTGGTAGCCGGCAGACATGTGTTGCATGTCAAAACGACGCTGCGGCACAACCGTTTCGGATATGCTTCCCAACGACTGGGGGCGAAACTGTCGCGTCATGCAGCGTAAGCGCCCATCCACCCGCAAAGCATCAAGACGACTACCGTTCAGGCGTAGAAAGCGTTCCTTTTCATGCCCATCACGATCAACTTGCCGCCAAACCTGGTGCGTGGAAAACACACCATTGCGCTCATAGACAAAACTGCCCTGATAGCTAGTCCTGTCCTGCGCTTGCTGCCAGTAACGCAGTTGCTCATCCAGCGTTTGTGCCGCAGCCCAACGTCCACTGGTCAGCAGTGCAGCCAGCACGACTAGCCATGTCAGGCGGCACCACACCGGTTAACGTCCTTCCATGCTGGCAGCACGGGCATACGGCAACACACCGCCAACGCTGCTTTGCTGTGCATGCTGCTTCAGGTAGAGCGGCAATTGCTCGCGATGCCACAGACTGGAACGCTCGGCATTTTCCTGCTCCAGCTCCTGTTCTGGCTGTGCATCCTGAGCGCTATAACTGGCCAAAATCACCGGACGCTCACGCAGGTAAGCCGGAGCCACTTGCTGTACAGGTGCTGCTGTTTGCGCCAGCTCTGGCGTTGCAACAGTCGGTCCCTGATTGTAAAAGCGCACACCGCCCAACACTGCCAGCGTGACCGAAGCTGCCACCGCCATCCGTTGCCAGCCTTTCCAGCTCGTCCGGGCTGTCTGCTCCGCTGCATCCATACTGACACCTTCCAGCGCCGCCATGACACCAGCAGACACATCCACTGCAGCAAAGGGCTCCTGGTGCATTGCCGAGCGCACCTGATGCAAACTCTGCCAGCTCTGACGTACGCTCGGGTCATCCAGATTTTTGAGAATGCGCTGCAACTCCAGCTCGCTGGTTTCACCGTCCATCAACGCGGACAGGGACTGTTCAAGGCTATGCTCACTCATGTAACAACTTCCTCAAGAAAAATTCAGCTGTCGTGCAACAAAGGGCGCAACGCTTTATCCACTGCTTCACGGGCACGAAAAATGCGCGAGCGCACCGTTCCCACCGGACAATCCATGACGTTGGCAATGTCTTCATAACTCATGCCTTCGTACTCGCGCAGTGTCAACGCCACACGCAAGTCTTCCGGCAGTTTGCGGATACTGTCCTGTACCGCCAGTTCAATTTCATCACGCAGTAGCAAGCGCTCCGGCGTATCTATGTTTTTCAGACCGTGATCACCGTCGTAAAACTCGGCATCGGCGGCATCCACATCCGCACTTGGCGGGCGACGGTTACGCGATACCAGATAGTTTTTTGCCGTGTTGATCGCAATCCGGTACAACCAGGTGTAAAAGGCACTGTCACCACGAAAATTGCCCAGCGCACGGTATGCCTTGACGAAGGCTTCCTGCGTTACGTCCTGAGCTTCGTGTGAATCGTGCACAAAGCGCACCACCAGCGCCATAATTCGGCTCTGATACTTCAACACCAACAGGTCAAAGGCTCTTTTGTCACCTTTTTGTACCCGCTCTACCAGTATTTTGTCATCCACTGCGGTCATGTACCGTACCCGGACCTGCCGCATTTGCCCCGTTTGTATCTCTCAATCATCATTTGGTTATCCCCCGGATCTGCTGCACAGTGGGCAGAGATCACCCGTAATACGGCTGTCCGTGTAACTGAAGACTGGCCACAGGCTGCCTGTATTGAGCAGCTCTTGCAGAAAAAGTTCCCTGAGGTACATTTTGCCGCGCACCCGGAGCTATACTAGCACCGCATTTTCCATCACGGGCGCGACAACATGAGTCTCTCTTACAGGCATGACGTACTAATTATCGGCAGCGGTGCAGCCGGCCTGGCTGCGGCCCTCAAACTGCCAGGCAATCTGAACATCGCTGTACTGAGCAAAGGCCAGCTCAACCATGGTTCCACCTACTACGCACAGGGCGGTGTTGCTGCAGTACTGGACGAAACCGATAGCGTTGAAGCCCACGTGCAGGACACCCTGACCGCCGGTGACGGTTTATGCCGTGAAGATGCCGTGCAGTTTACCGTAGCCAACAGCCGTGACGCCATCGACTGGCTGCTGGAACTGGGCGTGCCTTTCACCCGCAACACACCAGAACAAGAACTCGAACAACACTACGCCTACCATCTGACCCGTGAGGGCGGCCACAGCCATCGCCGTATTATTCATGCGGCTGACGCCACAGGCGCAGCAATTTTTGACACATTGCTGCGCCACACCCGCCTACATGACAATATCCAGCTGCTTGAGCACCAAGTCGCCGTGGACCTGATTATCGAGTCTGATCACAACAATTCGCCCCAGCGCTGTATAGGTGCCTATGTACTGAATACCCGGACAGGCAAGGTCGACACCCACTCTGCCCGCTTCGTCATTCTGGCCACCGGCGGCGCTGCCAAAGTCTATTTATACACCAGCAACCCGGACAGTGCCTGCGGTGACGGTATCGCCATGGCCTGGCGTGCTGGCTGTCGGGTGGCCAATCTGGAGTTCAACCAGTTTCATCCCACCTGCCTCTATCACCCACAAGCCAAAAGCTTTCTAATTACCGAAGCCTTGCGCGGCGAAGGTGCCATTCTCAAACTGCCCAATGGCGAACGTTTCATGGAGCGCTATGACCAACGGCTGGAGCTGGCTCCACGTGACATCGTGGCCCGCGCCATTGACCATGAAATGAAACGCCTTGGTCTTGACCATGTGTATCTGGATATCAGCCACAAACCAGCTGCATTCATTCGTGAACACTTCCCGACCGTCTATCGCCGCTGCCTAAAATTTGGTCTGGATATCGCCCGCGAGCCGATCCCGGTCGTACCGGCTGCACACTACACCTGTGGTGGCGTGGTGGTCGATCAAAATGGCCTGACAGACATGCCGGGCCTGTATGCCATTGGCGAAACCAGTTATACCGGCCTGCATGGTGCCAACCGCATGGCCAGCAACTCGCTACTGGAGTGTTTTGTCTATGCCCAGTCGGCAGCCGAACACATTGTTGGCCAGCTTGAGCAGGTCGACATGCCGGTACCGCCCCCTGCCTGGGATGCCAGTCAGGTAACCGATTCCGACGAAGACGTAGTGATTGCCCACAACTGGGACGAACTGCGCCGATTCATGTGGAACTATGTCGGTATCGTGCGAACAGACAAACGCCTACAGCGCGCCCTGCACCGGGTGTTGTTGCTACACAAGGAAATTGACGAGTTTTACAGTAACTACAAGGTCAGTCCTGACCTGCTGGAGTTGCGTAACCTGGCATTAGTCGCCGAGCTGATGATTCGCTGCGCAATGCAGCGCAAAGAAAGTCGCGGATTGCACTTTACCCTTGATTACCCCGAGCGCCTGTCAGACGCACAGGAAACCGTTTTACACCCTTATCCAGTGGTATGAAACGTAGCCACATACGCAAACGTCGGTGGCTTTCTGCATCCAGCACATCGGCTGGCACAACCAGCGCCAGCCTGTTGTAACCTCTGCGGCTGACAGAAAGCTGTACAATAATCAGCTGACGGGTCACCAGACTGCCGGCCAATACCTCGATCGACTGCCAGCCCGTCTTTGCCCGCCACAACTGCCAGCCTGCTTGCGGTTGATAACGCAAACCCAGCCGTTGGTTTGCCGCGCCATGCTGACGATTTTGCAAAAAATGACACAATGCCCAGCTTGCACACACAAGTGCCACTGCTGTTTTCGCTGCCAGTGGCAAACCACTGGCCAGCGCCGCCAACACTGCCAGCAAGGCAAACAGAACGCGTGCCTTAGCCAGGTTTTGTGACGGCTGCCAAAAACAGGCAGGCATACCGAACCTACACCACCTTGCGCGTATTGCGGCTATATTCCAGTATTTTCTCGACAATTCTCTGCAAATCTGGATCTTCTGGCTGGTTACGGCGCATAAACCAGCCAAATATATCCTGATCTTCACAGGTCAGAAGCTTCTCATAGCGCGCCTTGTCCCCGTCATCCAGTCCTGTATAGGCATCACGTACAAAGGGTACCAACAACTCGTCCAGCTCCAGCATGCCGCGACGGCTGTGCCAAAACAGACGGTTCAGTTCAGTTTCTGTGCTCATTGACTACCTCCGGTAAAGTTGTGCGCAGTATAAGCCAGCAGCCATCTTTTGACACCCACTGACAAGTGACCCCGAAACCACTATCATGTTGGCCCTTCATTTTCAACGAGGCAACGTCATGAGCCAGACATCGGGTTTTATTGTTCTAGATCATCAGGGCATGCTGTCGGTGCGCGGAGCGGATGCCGCCAAGTTTCTGCAAGGTCAGCTGACTTGCAACCTGAACTATGTCAGCCATGACCAAAGCAGCCTGGGTGCCAGGTGCAACCCAAAGGGCCGTATACAGTCAACGTTTCGCCTGGCCATGCAGGGAGACGGTTTTCTGCTATCAATGTCCCGTGATCTGGTAGAAAAGCAGTTTGCCGAACTGAAAAAATTTGCCATGTTTTCCAAGTCCACCCTGCTGGATGAAAGCACCAACTGGGTACAACTGGGCCTGATTCATCCGGAACCGATCCTGCAGGAGCTGGGTATCGAACTGGCCGACAAAGCCGGAGCTGTCACTCAGCACAACGACCTGCTGGCGATCCGGATCAGTCCCGCACTGGCCGAACTGTGGCTGCCGGCTAGTGGGGCTTCCTGCTCCGTGCGTCAGCTGGCTGCCAACCACGAAGAAAAAACACTCAACGACTGGCAGCTGGCACTGATCCGCTGCGGCCTGTATCACGTTACAGCACAAAGCTACGAAACCCATATACCACAAATGCTAAACTTGCCCGCGCTGGATGGCGTCAGTTTCAAAAAAGGTTGTTACAGCGGTCAGGAAATTGTCGCCCGCATGCAGTATCTGGGCAAACAAAAGCGTCACATGCAGCGTTTTCTCGCCAGCGGCTACGAACTGCCGGAACCCGGCACCAGCCTGCTGCTTGAAGACGGCAGCAAGGCGGGAGAGGTGCTTGTTGCTGCACAAAGTCCCGAGGGTATCGAACTGCTTGCCATTGCCCTGGTAGACGTAGCACAGGAGCAAACGCTGTACCTTGATTTGCCCGAGCGCACGCCCCTGACATTGGCCGACCTGCCATACACCATTGATGTGGAACGTGAAATTCAGCGCTGATGTTTATTGTGCAACGTGTTAAGGCGGCATGCTGCTCTATGTGAGCGGCATACTGTCGTATATTTTATTTATACTGTTTTGGAGTTGTCATGAGCGCACTGATTGAAACCGTCGAATCCGAATTGCTGGACGCTATCAAAAATGACGACCTTGTTTTGCCAACCCTGCCCGAAGTAGCCCTGCGCGTGCGTGAAGCCGCAGAAGACCCGGATGTCGGCATCAACGAGCTGGGCAAGGTCATCAGCAATGATGCCGCACTGACCGCCCGCATCATCAAGGTGGTCAACAGCCCGCTGTTACGCAGCAGCACCGAAATCAGCGACCTGAACATGGCTGTCAGCCGGCTGGGTATCAGCTATACCTCCAATCTGGCCATGGGTCTGGCCATGGAGCAAATGTTTCAGGCCACTTCCGATGTCATCGACCGCCGTCTGCGCGAAGTCTGGTCCCGCAGTACCGAAGTCGCCGGCATCAGCCATGTGCTGTGCCGCCAGTTCACCCGTCTCAGCCCCGACCAGGCAACCCTGGCTGGCCTGATCCACCAAATTGGTGTGCTGCCGATCCTGACCTATGCCGAAGCCAACAGCCAGCTGTTAAGCGACTCTTTCACCCTGGAAAAAGTCATTGAGCAATTACACCCGCAACTGGGCCAGCGCATTTTGCAGGCATGGGACTTCCCTCCCGCTCTAATTGATGTGCCTACTGAACAGCTCAACTTCGACCGGCAGACTGTAGAAACCGATTATGTTGATATTGTCCAAGTGGCTATTCTGCACAGCTATGCTGGCAGCGAACACCCGCTGGGCCAGGTCGACTGGACCCACATTGATGCATTTCGCAAACTTGGCCTGGAAGTGGTCGAACAAACACTGGACAGCGACGAAGACCTGACTGCTTCAATGGAAGCTGCCACCAAAATGTTACAAGCCTGATGCTGCAGGATGCCGACACCCCCGGCATCCGGCTCCGCTTTGACTTCCGTCAAGGCCATTTCCCTGCAAAGTCCCTAGATTAACCCGCTGTAGCCAGAGCGCCGTACTGTACTCGTATCGCCTGGACAGAGCGGTGTTTCACCGGTTTGTTTTCAGCTTCCGATCCTGCCTGGCCTGTTTTTGAGGCCGGTATTGTTTGGCACAGCAAACCTTGCCATGGCCTCTCCCACTCTTTGCTTTCCGGGAGTCTTCATGCAACTGGTTTGCCCTGCCGGCAGTTTGCCAGCACTGAAAGCCGCCGTGCGCCAAGGCGCCGACGCAATCTATGTAGGATTCAAGGACGACACCAACGCCCGTCACTTTGCCGGTCTCAATCTGACCGACAAACAACTGGGTGAAGGGGTTGACCTGATCCGTCAAAACAACCGAAAACTCTATATTGCCGTCAACACCTACGCTCAGCCCGATGGCTGGGAGCGCTGGCAACGCGCCGTTGACCAGGCCGCAGCCATGGGTGTGGACGCCCTGATTGCTGCCGACCCTGCCGTGCTGGCCTATGCCACCAAAGCCCATCCCGACCTCAACTTGCACCTGTCGGTGCAGGGCTCCGCCACCAACGGCCCAGCATTGTCGTTTTACCAGCAACGCTACAACATCAAGCGGGCCGTATTGCCCAGAGTGCTGTCTCTGGCACAGGTGAAGCAGGTAGCCGAAAGCACCACCGTCCCCATTGAAGTATTTGCCTTTGGCAGTCTGTGCATCATGGCCGAAGGCCGCTGCCACCTGTCGTCCTACCTGACCGGTGAATCGCCCAACCTGTGCGGGGTCTGCTCGCCAGCCAAAGCTGTGCGCTGGAGCAACGAAGACGGCAAGCTCAGTTCACGCCTCAACGATGTACTGATTGACCGCTACGAAGAAGACGAATCCGCCGGTTACCCGACCCTGTGCAAAGGCCGCTTTATCGTCAACGGCAAGCGTTTTCATGCACTGGAAGAGCCGACCAGTCTCGACACCATGGATCTGATTCCCGAGCTGAAAAAAATCGGCGTCAGTGCAGTCAAAATCGAAGGACGCCAGCGCAGTCCGGCCTACACCGAGCAGGTCACCCGTGCCTGGCGCGAAGCGCTCGACAGTTACAAGCGCAACCCGGAACAATTCCGCGTACAGGATAGCTGGCGTCAAACCCTCGCCGGCCTGTCCGAAGGCAGCCAAACCACCCTTGGCGCCTACCACCGTGCCTGGCAATAGGAGCTTGCAAACAATGAAACTTTCTCTGGGCCCCATCCTGTTTTTCTGGCCCCGTGACCAGGTCACCCGCTTTTATGCCGACATGGCCGAGCTACCGCTGGATATCGTCTACATGGGCGAAACCGTGTGCGCCAAACGTCGTGAATTCAATCTTGACGGCTGGATTGGCCTGGCCCGTGAAATGCGTGAAGCCACCAAGGCGCAAATTGTCCTGTCCGGCCTGACCCTGCTCGAAGCCAACTCTGAAGTATCCAGCCTGAAACGCCTGTGTGACAACGGCGACTTCATGGTCGAAGCCAACGACATGGCAGCGGTACAGTTTTTGTCCGAACGCAAACTACCCTTTGCCGGCGGCCCTGCCCTGAACATTTACAGCGGACGCGCACTGGCCGAATTTATTGACAGTGGACTGGTACGCTGGTCACCGCCCGTCGAGTGCGCGGGGAGCATGATCAAGACCACCATCGAACAGCTGGACGAGCTGGGTGTGAAGCGCCCTGAAGTGGAAGTATTTGCTTACGGCCACCTGCCACTGGCCTATTCGGCCCGCTGCTTCACTGCCCGCGCAGAAAACCGCCCCAAGGACGAGTGTGAATTCTGCTGCATCAACTATGAAGAAGGCATCCCGCTGGCCAGCCAGGAAGGACAGTCGCTGTTTACCATTAACGGTATCCAGACCATGTCAGCCGAGATCAACAACCTGCTGGCCGACTACCAGTCATTGAAAGATCACGGTGCCGATATTGCCCGCCTGAGCCCGCGCGCTAAGGGCATGACCGAAGTCGTGCAGGCCTGGGATAAAGTACGCAACGGCGGACAACCACCATTGGCTGTGCAGGGCTGTAACGGCTACTGGCATGGCCGCCCAGGAATGATGAGCGCCGAGGAGGCCGGACTATGCTGAAGAAATCTATCCCGCTACTGCTGTCCGCGGGTGACCGCGTATTGCCACTGGCTCGCCATACACCCTACTTTGCCCAGCGTCTGGCCATGCAGCGCAGCCTGAACAAGGTGTTTGCCGAAGCCATTGACGACGGATTGTTCGATATCCTTGATGACCGCTGGATGCAATTGCGCATTCACGACCTCGGTCTGCAATGGTGCATCACCAAAAGTCCGCGCAGTAATCAGCTGGTGGTGGCCAGGCAGGCACCAGTTGAAGTCACCATTGCCGGCAACTGGCGCGAGTTTTTGTTGCTGGCCAGCCGTCAGGAAGATCCGGATACATTGTTCTTCCGTCGCCGCCTGCAAATTGACGGCGATACCGAGTTGGGTCTGGCAGTAAAAAACCTGATTGATAGCCTCGACCCGGAGAGCCTGCCCAAATGGCTATGGCGCACAGTGGAAACACTGGGCCAGTCGGCTGCCGAACAGCAACATGCAGTCAACAGCCAGCCCCAACCTGCCGGGCTATAACAGGATGCAGCCTGATGCTCTGATCCCCTGATTTGTAGGAAGGGGCTTGCCCCTGACAGCAGTGACCACCCCTCAGGGGCAAGCCCCTTCGCACAGAATGACGTATCACCGTGCGTGGATATGCTTTTGTAGACACTCTGTCTAAGCATAAGGAGCGGCTTTAGCCGCGAGCAAAGCGTTGAACATGGTGCAGTGGCTGGGCTGGACACCGGTCGCGGCTAAAGCCGCTCGTACAAGCGCGATTGAGCGTGCTGCGTGCCGGATGGTGCGACTGTAAGAGCGGCTTCAGCCGCGAACGAACCTAGACCAATACCCATACTGCCCAAAACACAAACAAAAAGCGCCAGTGGCATAAACCCCTGGCGCTTTCTATTACCGCATCCAGACTAAAAATCAGTCGAGCCGGCCGCGCTTGGCAATGGCCGCATCCAGCGTTGCTGCCAGCTCATCCAGGCTGATTGAGCCCAGATCCTGACCACAACGGGTACGCACTGCCACTTTGTTGTTTTCCACTTCCTTGTCACCCACGACCAGCAGGTAAGGAACTCGCTGCAAGGTGTGCTCGCGGATCTTGAAGCCGATTTTTTCGTTACGCAAATCGGTCTTTACCCGGTAGCCGCGCTCTTGCAGGGTTTTCTTCACATCACGCACAAAATCGGACTGCTTCTCGCTGATGTTCATCACCACCGCTTGCACGGGTGCCAGCCAGGCCGGAAACGCGCCTTCGTAATGCTCGATCAAAATACCGATAAAGCGCTCAAACGAGCCCAGAATGGCGCGGTGCAGCATCACGGGATGAGCACGGCTGTTGTCTTCGGTAACGTATTCCGCACCCAGACGTACCGGCAGGTTAAAGTCCAGCTGCAAAGTGCCGCACTGCCAGACCCGGCCCAGGCTGTCACGCAGGGAGAATTCAATCTTCGGACCGTAGAAGGCACCTTCACCCGGCTGCAGCTCATAAGCCAGACCAGCTTCTTTCAGGGCTTCTTCCAGTGCTTTTTCTGCACGGTCCCACTGGTCGTCCGAACCGATACGCTGCTCCGGACGGGTGGACAGTTTCAGTTCGATTTCATCAAAACCAAAATCACGATACACCTGCTGCGTCAGCTTGATAAACGCTGCAGACTCGGCCTGCATTTGCTCTTCAGTACAGAAGATATGGGCATCATCCTGGGTAAAACCACGCACCCGCATGATGCCGTGCAACGCACCAGACGGCTCATTACGGTGACAAGCACCAAATTCGGCCAGACGCAGCGGCAGTTCACGGTAGCTCTTCAGCCCCTGGTTATACACCTGCACGTGACACGGACAGTTCATCGGCTTGATCGCGTAATCACGAGCCTCGGACTCGGTGACAAACATGTTGTCGGCGTAGTTGGTCCAGTGGCCGGATTTTTCCCACAGAATGCGGTCAACCACCTGTGGCGTGCGAATTTCCTGATAGCCGTTATCGTTCTGCACCTTACGCATGTACTGCTCAAGCACTTGATATAGAGTCCAGCCTTTCGGATGCCAGAACACCATGCCGGCAGCTTCTTCCTGGGTATGAAACAGGTCCAGACGCTTGCCGAGACGGCGGTGATCGCGTTTCTCTGCTTCTTCGATACGCTTGATGTACTCGGCCAACTGCTTCTTGTCGGCCCAGGCAGTGCCATAAATACGCTGCAACTGCTCGTTTTTTGAATCGCCGCGCCAATAGGCACCGGAGAAACGAGTCAGCTTGAAATGCTTCAGAAAACGGGTATTGGGCACGTGCGGACCACGGCACATGTCCACATATTCCTGGTGATGATACAGGCCCATTTCGGTTTCTTCGGGCATGTCATCAATCAGGCGCAGCTTGTAGTCTTCTTCACGATCCTGAAAGGTTTTAATCACATCAGCGCGCGGCGTCAGCTTTTTGATGACGTCATAATCCAGCGCGATCAGCTCACGCATGCGCTTGTCGATGGCTTCCAGGTCTTCCGGCGTAAATGGGCGCTCACTGAATACGTCATAATAAAAGCCGTCTTCAATCACCGGACCAATCACCATTTTGGTGTCCGGATACAGCTGCTTGATGGCATGACCAATCAGGTGCGCACAGGAGTGGCGAATAATTTCCAGTCCTTCCTGATCCTTCGGGGTAATAATTTGCAGCTCGGAATCTTCGGTGATCAGATCACAGGCATCCAGCAAACGGCCATTGACGCGACCGGCAACGGTGGCTTTGGCCAAACCGGCACCGATAGACTCGGCAACCTGCATGATGGATACGGGATGATCAAAACTGCGCTGACTTCCGTCAGGAAGGGTAATAACGGGCATTGGCGCCTCCTCTCCTAGTGGTGACCCCTACCAAAGGTCACGTGGGTTGGGATGAGCCAGCAAGAGCGGTATGCCTGCCTTCTGCCCTACAGCGGCAGACGGGGTTGACCCTGACATGGCAAACCGGAGTCACTGGAACGCAGCTACTGGCTGCGAAAAATCAAAAAAGCCGCAACTTATGCGGCCTGCGGAATTATCCGCCATCTACCCTGGTTGTCAAGGAAAACAGAGAGATGGCATACATAAGCTGGCTTACGCCGATTTATTGGCTGTTCTGGCCGAGAAAAAACGCACACCCTGAAAAAACAGCACCACACACCACAGCAGGAAAAACAGGTTGCTGACCGCTGCATCCATTTTGCCTTCACCCTCCACCGCAAAAAACTGCTCAATAATCGGCAGCACTGGCGGAAACCATAAACCACGCATGGCACCCTGCCAAAACCACAATAGGGCAACCAGATAACAAACCACCGTAATCAAGCCGAATCGCAGCCAGATACGCCTGCTTTGTGACTGCCTGAATAGATAGGCAGCCAGTACAAACAACACAAAGCTGCCTGCCATCACCGGCAGTTCGCTATGATTCGGGTATGGCTCAATGCTCGACACCACCAGTGCGAATGGAATGGCTACGGCAAGGGTTTTTAGCAGTTCAAGCAGGTATTTCATGTGTGTGGTCTCAGCTTGTTCAGAAAAGTGTTTGCTGGATGATTTTCTGAAATTTTGCCAAAAAAAAGGGTAGCTCTTTCGAGTTACCCTTTAGTTCCTGCTAAGTGCAGTTTGTTTGGTAGGCACAAGTGGATTCGAACCACCGACCCCCACCATGTCAAGGTGGTGCTCTAACCAGCTGAGCTATGTGCCTTCAATGGGGGCGTATTCTACCGAAAATATTCGACCTGTCAATACCTTCCAACAACTCTTGTTATAAACGAGTACCGATAATAGCTGGAATGCCGGTTTCCGCGCCAACCACTTCACGCACCCGCTCCCAGTCGATACGCGCATTATTCTGCACATCAGCACGGGAGTGGATCAGTTTCAGCACCAACTGGTGCTTGTCGACTACGGAAGGCTCGCCGTTATCGTCCAGCGGTGTATGGGCTTCCAGATATAAGTCATCACCCTCCCAACCCAACTTGTACGGCTGGTTGATGATGCGCACTTTGGTACCAACCGGCACCATGTCGGCCAGTTCCAGCACATTGGGGTTAAGCATGCGGAAGCAGCCATGGCTGACGCGCATACCAATGCCAAATTTTTTATTCGAGCCGTGGATCAGATAGCCTGGCAAGCCCAGGGTCATTTTGTACGGCCCTAGCGGGTTGTCCGGCCCGGGCGGTACATAGGCTGGCAACGGATCACCGGCTTCGGCATGTTCCTTCAAAATCGATTTGGGCGGCGTCCAGCCGGGATTCGGCGTTTTCATCACAATACTGGTCGAGTTGACCGGCGAGTCCCAGCCTTCACGACCAATGCCGATTGGGTAGGTATACAGCACACCTTTTTTATCGTAAAAATACAGGCGGTATTCGGCCAGATTCAT
>CAZBXG010000017.1:27368-30911 GCA_964495925.1 uncultured Thiopseudomonas sp. | reverse complement strand
CCATTGACGCACAATAATATTGTGCATAAGATAATAAAAAAGGACTTTTATGGCTATCAAATTCAAGGACAAATGGCTGGAAGACTTTTACTTCGATGACCGCAGGCACCGCAAAATCCCGTCCAGCTTGCACACAGTGTTATACCGAAAACTGCAAATGCTCGATATGGCCAAAGAAATCATGGACTTGCGTAGCCCGCCTGGTAACCAGCTGGAAGCACTGGCAGGAAACCTTGCAGGCTGGCACTCGATCAGAGTGAACAAGCAATATCGTATTATTTTTCAATGGTGTGGCGGTCATGTGTTGCATGCATATTTTGACCCACATACCTATAAGGGAGCCAGCTCATGAGAATCACCAAACGCCGCCCGGTCAGCATAGGCGAAATGCTGACGACCGAGTTTTTGCAGCCGTTAAATCTGGAAATTAGCCAGCTGGCCGATGCCATGGGCGTGCATCGCAACAGTGTCAGCCGGCTGGTCCACGACAAAGGGCAACTCACAGCCCCAATGGCCATCAAGCTGGCCATTGCACTGGGCACGACCCCGGAGTTCTGGCTCAATATCCAACACGCGGTTGAGTTGTGGGATGTGCGTAACCGCAGCCATACGCCAGAAGACAACGATGCCCGCCCTGTGGCTGGCATTGCTGCCTGCTAAACAGGTGACCAGACGTTACCCAATAGGCGGACAAGCCATTCCCCGTTTCGACACCCTGAGCAAAGTGCTTGATGCGCTAGGTGTAAAGCTCGCTGCCGTCCCCAAGTCGACCTGCTGATACGAAAAAAGACATATCTGACGATACAGAGCTTTATACAATATCGCCTGACAAACTGGTTTCTGCTACCCTGCTTCGCTTTTGCACCGCCTCATTCCCGTATTCAAGGAAGCATATGAGTTTCGTTGTACAAGCCTGGGTAGACGCCAGCCGACCCAAAACCCTGCCTCTTGCCTGCCTGGCCATTCTGACCGGCAGTGTGTTGGCGTTGACTGCGGGTCAATTCTCCTGGCTGGTTTTACTGCTCTCTTTGCTTACCGCTTGTCTGTTGCAAGTGTTGTCGAATCTGGCCAATGACTATGGCGACGGTCTGCGTGGAGTGGACAATAGCGAACGGCTCGGGCCAGTACGTGCACTACAAAGTGGCGCGTTAAGCCAGCAGCAACTGCGGCTGTCGCTGTTTGTTGTCGCGACTTTGTGCATGGCCAGTGGGCTGACCCTAATCTGGGCTGCCCAACCCGGCACCACCGCTTTACTCGTGTTTACGCTACTCGGATTGTTGTCAATTGTGGCTGCTCTGACTTATACACTGGGTAGCAAACCCTATGGTTACGCCGGTCTGGGTGATTTGTCGGTATGGCTATTTTTTGGCTGGTTGGCGGTGCTGGGCAGTTATTATCTGCATGGTGCAACACCCGATATTACGCTCTTGCTACCTGCCAGTGCTTTCGGCTGTCTGGCCGTTGCCGTGCTCAACGTCAACAATATGCGCGATATTGATAACGACAGTCGCCATGGCAAGCGCACTCTGGCCGCCCGCCTCGGGCTGCATCAGGCCAAGCTCTATCATTTGGCATTACTGACTTCGGCCCTCGGCCTATTTTTTTCATACTTGCTGATCGCTCCTTTAGCTGGGCCTTTATGGCTGGCAGCGCTGTTTATTCCGGCGCTCATCCCTGCTTATCTGCATGCACACGCCATCTGGCAGGCATCATCTTCACCACAAATGGCTCCATTACTGGCCTCCATGGTCGGCTGCACATTACTGATCAGTGGCTTGTTTTTATTGGTGTTGCTGGTTGCAGTGTTTTTCCCATAATAGGCCCGTCCATGTCTGTTAATGCGTTATTTCTGCCCTTATGCCTGGCCAGCATGATGCTGGTGGTCGGCAGCAGCCTAGAGCTGCACCATTTCAAGCCGTTATTCACCCGTTCACGGGCAGCTTTGCTGGGTTTGCTGGCACAGCTTCTGTTGTTGCCACTACTGGCCTGGTTGCTAATTATTGTGTTTCAGCTGCAAAGCGGCTTGGCGATTGGCCTGTTGTTAATCGCTGCTGCTCCCGGTGGCGCAACGTCCAACCTGTTCAGCCATCTGGCTCGTGGTGATGTTGCCCTGTCGATTGCTCTGACTGCCAGCATGAGCTTACTGGCTCCATTCTGGATGCCATGGGTCGTACAGCTGCAACTGGGCTGGCTGGAACAGCCTGCAGTGTTTCGCTTGTCGTGGCTGCAGTCCGTCATGCAACTGTTGCTGGTAACCGCCCTGCCACTGATCATTGGCATGCTATGGCGATACCGCTACCCGGTCTGGGTGATGGACCACGAGCTCCAGCTGAAGCGTTTTGCCGGTCTGACCTTGCTAC
Source organism: uncultured Thiopseudomonas sp. (assembly GCA_964495925.1). GTDB lineage: Bacteria > Pseudomonadota > Gammaproteobacteria > Pseudomonadales > Pseudomonadaceae > Thiopseudomonas. Next base: position 28,551 of record CAZBXG010000017.1, on the reverse strand, counting down.
TGATGATCGGCACCCTGCTGTGGAGTAATCGTGTCGCGCTGCACGCTAGCCAAAATCTACATGCTTCATTGCTGGTCATGCTGCTGGCCAGCCTGGCATTGCTGTCAGGTTACTGGTTGGCCCGTCTGGCTAAGCTGAACAGTGCGGAGGCGCGCACTCTGAGTTTTGAAACCGGCGTGCAAAATGCCGGAGTGGCCATGCTGGTCGCCTTTACCCAGCTACAATTACCAGAGGCGGGGCTGGTTGCCCTGCTTTATGGTTTGCTGATGAATATTCCTACATTGCTGACCCTGTACTGGTTCAGCAGACGGTCCCTGCAAAACTAAGCCGTTTTCCGTCTGGAAAACTTGCTGTTGAGGCGGTCAAAAAACAGATACACCGCCGGCGTGCTGTACAGGGTCAGCAGCTGGCTGAGCAACAAACCGCCAACGATGGCCAAACCCAGTGGCTGACGCATTTCGCCGCCCTCGGCACCACCAACCAGTAGCGGTAAAGCGCCAAGCACCGCGGCCATGGTGGTCATCATGATCGGGCGGAAACGCTGTACAGCGGCGCTGACAATCGCTTCGCGCGGTGATTGGCCTTCATCGCGCTGCAAATGCAGGGCGAAGTCGATCATCAGGATGGCGTTTTTCTTGACAATGCCAATCAGCAAAAACAGCCCCAGCAATGAAATCAGACTAAATTCGCCGCCGGTCAGCTGAATCGCCAGCAATGCACCCACTCCTGCCGACGGCAAAGTGGACAGGATCGTCAGTGGATGCACATAGCTCTCATACAGCACGCCCAACACCAGATAAACAATTGCAATGGCAATCAGCAGCATGTAGCCCTGATTACCTTGAGTCTGGCTGAAGAATCCAGCGGTGCCACCCAGGCGGCCCTGTACTTCGGTCGGTAGTGCTATGCGTGCCATCGCCTGTTCAATCGCGGCGCTGGCCTGATCCAGACTGACGCCCGGTGCCAGAGCAAAACCGATGCTTTCCACCGCAAACTGGCTGTCGTGCTGGACGCTTTCATTTTGCAGGCTGGCTTTCCAGCTGGTGAAGGCCGATAGTGGAATCCGTGCACCATCATTGCCAATGACCTGAATCTGCTCCAGCACTTTAGGCGAACCGACAAATTGCGGATCAATTTCCAGCACCACGCTGTACTGGTTCAGGGTTTCATAAATCGTTGACAC
>CAZBXG010000017.1:0-27268 GCA_964495925.1 uncultured Thiopseudomonas sp. | reverse complement strand
CCACCCAGCCACAAATCTTGCTCCGGCATCAGAAACAGCCGTGAACCGGGAATTTTAGGAATCTGTGTCCGCAAACGGTTGACCACATCCTGCGCCGCTTCCCGCTCAACCAGCGGATTGAGACGCACAATCAAAAATGCGTTACTGCCACCGCTGATAAAGCCGGCCACACTTTGCACATCCTTGTCTTTCAGCAACGCCTGACGATACTGCTCCATTTTCGGCTGCATGGTGTGGTATGACAGGCCATCATCACTGCGGATCATACCGCGTAGCTGGCCAGTATCCTGTTGCGGCATAAAGGTTTTTGGCACCACCGTAAACAGCCAGACGCTGGCTCCCATGGTGAGCAGCAAACCCAGCAGCATCCAGCGCTGATAATTCAGCGTCCATTCCAGAGTGCGGCGATAGCCAGCCAGTACCCGCGCTCCCCAGCGTTGCAAGGCATTCGGTTCCGGTTGTTCGTCCTCGGCACGCAACCAGCGGGCGCACATCATCGGCGTCAGCGTCACGGATACCAGCAGCGAAATTAAAATCGCGGCTGTCAGGGTAATCGAAAACTCGCGAAACAGCCGCTCGACAATGCCACCCATAAACAGGATGGAAACAAACACCACCACCAGTGACAGGTTCATCGACAGCAGGGTAAACCCAACCTCTTTCGCCCCCAGCAAGGCCGCCTGCATCGGCTTGTGGCCAAGGCGAATATGCCGGGCAATGTTTTCCAGCACGACAATTGCATCATCCACCACCAGTCCCGTCGCAATAATCAGCGCCATCAATGACAGGTTATTGAGAGAGAAACCCAGCAGGTACATCACCGAAAAACTGCCAATCAGCGACACCGGCACTGCAAAAGCAGGAATCACCGCCGCACGCCAATGCCCCAGAAACAGCAACACCACCACAATCACCAGAGCGGTGGCGATCAGCAGCGAACGTTCGGCTTCGTGCAGCGTTGCGGTAATCACTGACGAACGGTCCATCGCCACTTGCAACTGGGCCGAGGCTGGCAATACCGCTTGTAATCCGGGCAGCTCAGCCTTGATGTCATTGATGGTGGCAATAATGTTGGCATTCGCCTGCCGGTTGATCACCAGCAACACCGCACTCTGGTCGTTAAAAAAACCGCTGTTGTAGCGATTCTCCACGTCATCCGACACCTGCGCTACGTCTGTCAGACGCAATACCGAGCCATCATGTTCACGGATAATCAGCGTTGCGTAGTCTTTGGCCTTGTACAGCTGGTCGTTGGCCTGAATCTGCCAGTGCCGGTCGCCCTGTTCGATCTGCCCTTTAGGCCGTTGCTGGTTGGCACTGGCAATTGCCTGACGCACCTCATCCAGCGCCACTCCATAGTGTTCCAGCAGACGGGGCTCCAGCTCGACCCGCACAGCGGGCAACGAGGCACCACCCACCTGCACATCGCCAACGCCCTGCACTTGCAGCAGTTTTTGCCCGACTATCGACTCGGCCAAGTCATACAGCTCACCACGGCCCAGTACATCGCTGGTCAGCGCCAGCACCATGACCGGCGACTGAGTCGGGTTGACCTTGCGATAAGTCGGCATGCTGCGCATACCGCTGGGCAGCAGTTCACGAGCGGCATTGATCGCAGCCTGTACTTCACGCGCTGCAGCGTTAATATCCCGGTCCAGATCAAACTGCACCATCACCCGGGTACTGCCCTGAAAGCTGCGGCTGGTCATTTGTGTGATGCCGGCAATGCTACCCAACGCCCGTTCCAGCGGTGTAGCTACCGTGGCCGCCATCACTTGCGGACTGGCACCGGGCAAGCTGGCCTGCACAGTAATCACCGGAAAATCCATGTCCGGCAAGGGCGCAACCGGGAGCAGGCGAAAACCAAGAATACCCGCCAGTACAATCGCCACACTCAGCAACATGGTCGCCACAGGGCGACGAATAAAGGGCGCGGACAGGTTCACGCCGTCTGATCCTGCAACTGGCGACTGGCCGGACTGATGCGGTCAAAGAACAGGTAAATTACCGGCGTGGTATAAAGCGTCAACACCTGACTGAGCAACAGCCCGCCGACCATTACCAGCCCCAGCGGCTGACGCAACTCGGCACCAGAACCAGTGGCCAGCATCAGCGGTATCGCGGCAAACAGGGCTGCCAGCGTCGTCATCAAAATCGGCCGGAAACGCAACATCGCCGCCTGATAAATGGCGGCTTCTGCCGTCATACCTTGATGACGCTCGGCCTCAAGGGCAAAGTCGATCATCATGATGGCGTTTTTCTTGACGATGCCGATCAGCAAAATAATGCCAATCACGGCAATCATGCTCAGGTCATTGCCAGTCAGCACCAACGCTAGCAATGCGCCAATCGCTGCAGAGGGTAGCGTGGACAAAATAGTGACCGGGTGAATATAGCTTTCATACAGCACCCCGAGCACCAGATACATGGTCACTACCGCAGCCAGAATCAGCCAAAGCGTGCTGGACAATGAAGCACGGAAAGCCGCAGCAGCGCCCTGAAACTTGCTCTGGATGGCTTCGGGCATAGCCAGATCCCGTTGTGCTTGCTCGATTACCTCAACCGCGTCACCCAGCGACACGCCAGTAGCCAGGTTAAAAGACACGGTAATGGCTGGAAACTGGCCAATATGGTTGACCAGTAACGGGGCTGACTTTTCCTCAACGCGCACCAGATTGGCCAAACGTACGCTCTGCCCACTGCCGCCGCGTACATGCACATCTTGCAATCGCGCACGCGCATCCGCCGGATCACCCAAGGCTTCCAGCACCACGCGGTACTGGCTGGTCTGGGTAAAGATGGTTGATATCTGCCGCTGGCCAAACGCATCGTACAGCGCATCAGTAATGGTACTGACACTGATGCCAAGCCGACCGGCCAGATCACGGTCAATATCCAGATAATACTGCAGACCGTCAGCAAGCTGGTCGCTGGCAACATCGCGCAACTGTGGTTGTTGCTGCAGATAATCAACCAGCTGTGGCGTCCAGCTTTCCAACAACTTCGAGTCTGCCGACTCCAGACTGAACTGGAACTGGGTACGGCTGACCCGATCTTCGATACTCAAGTCCTGCACCGGCTGCAAATACAGCTGAATGCCCAGCACCTGATCCAGTTGCGGACGCAAGCGCTCAATGATCTGTCCCGCACTTTCACTGCGCTGGGCAAAAGGCACCAGATTGATCAATAAGCGGCCCGTATTCAGTGTCGGGTTATTACCATCAACGCCAATCTGGGTCGACACCGACAACACCGCCGGGTCTTGCAGCAGCACCTCGGTCAAACGCTGTTGACGCTCGCTCATGCCTGCAAATGAAATGCTTTGCGGAGCTTCGGAAATTCCTTGAATTACACCGGTGTCCTGCTCGGGAAAAAAGCCCTTAGGCACAGCAACCCACAACAGTGCGGTCACAGCAAACGTAGCCACCGCCACCAGCAATGTCAGGGTTTGATGGCGCAGCACCCAGCCCAAGCTGCTGCCATAGCCTTCAATAATTCGGCTGAGCCAATCACGCTGCTCCTGCTGCTTGCCCGACTTGAGTAAGCGGGCGCACATCATGGGGGTGAGCGTCAGTGAAATCACCAACGAAATCAAAATCGCCACAGCCAGCGTAATGGCAAATTCACGGAACAACCGGCCCACCACATCCTGCATAAACAGCAGCGGGATCAACACAGCAATCAGGGAAAATGTCAGAGAAATCAGAGTAAAAGTGATCTGTTTTGCACCTTTCAGTGCAGCATTGAGCGGTGTTTCGCCGTCTTCAATATGACGGGCAATGTTTTCCAGCATGACAATGGCATCATCCACCACAAAGCCGGTAGCAATGGTCAGCGCCATCAAGGTCAGGTTATTGAGGGAGAAACCTGCCAGATACATCACGCCAAAGGTACCAATCAGTGACAATGGCACCACAATCGACGGAATCAGCGTGGCGCTAAGTTTTTTCAGGAATAAAAAGGTAACCAGCACCACCAGGACAATCGCCAGCATCAACTCAAACTGCACATCATTGATTGCCGCACGAATGGTCTGGGTACGATCAGTCAGGACCCGCACCTCAATCCCCGCCGGCATACTGGCAATAATCGACGGCAACAGGGCTTCAATGCGCTCGACCACTTCGATCACATTGGCCCCCGGCTGCCGCTGAATGTTCAACAACACAGCTTGCTGGCGGTCAGCCCAGGCGGCCAGACGCTCGTTTTCCGACCCTTCAATAATCTCTGCCACATCGGCCAGCCGCAGCACACGGCCATCCTCGTGTTTCAAAATCAGGCTGGCATAATCTTCGGCACTGCGGAGTTGGTCGTTGGCATCCAGCTGGGTAATTCGTGACGGGCCATCAATACTGCCCTTGGGCTGATTGACGTTGGCACGAGTAATCAGGCTGCGGACCTCAGCCAAAGTCAGGTCAGCTGCGGCCAACACTTGCGGGTTGGCACGAATGCGTACCGCCGGACGCTGACCACCGCCCAGGCTGACCAGTCCGACACCATTGATCTGGGCAATTTTCTGCGCCATACGCGTATCAACCAGATCGTTCACTTCCGGCAAAGGAATGCTGCTGGAGGTAATCGCCAGCGTCAGAATTGGCGTATCAGCAGGATTAACCTTGTTGTACACCGGCGGTGCCGGCAAATCATTGGGTAACAAATTGGTTGCTGCGTTGATGGCAGCCTGCACTTCCTGCTCGGCAACATCCAGCGCAATGTCCAGACTAAAACGTAGACTGATGACCGAGGCTCCGCCCGAGCTGGTTGATGACATTTGTTCCAGTCCCGGCATCTGCCCAAACTGACGCTCCAGTGGCGCGGTTACGGCACTGTTCATCACCTGCGGACTGGCACCGGGATAAAGCGTCATCACCCGGATGGTCGGATAATCCACCTGCGGCAACGCGGCCACCGGCAACAGCTGATACGCCAACACGCCGAGCAAAAATACGGCCACCATCATCAGGGTAGTCGCCACCGGGCGCAGAATAAACAGGCGGGAAAAGTTCATGCTGGATTACTTCGCCTGACGGCTAGCAGACTTGGCATCGTCTGCCGGCTTGGCCGCAGGCTCGCTGGTACCATCAGCGCGAATTACCTCAACTTTGGAACCGTCCTTGAGACGATCGACACCTTCAATGACCACTCGCTCGCCAGCACTCAACCCTTCACTGACCAGAGTAAACTCGGCATCGCCCTGCCCCAATTTAACCGGACGCATCTGCGCTTTCAGCGCGTCATCAATCACCCAGACAAAACGTCCCTGACTACCAAACTGCAAGGCATCATTGGGAACTTTCAAGACATCTTCATATACAGCCAGCTGCAAGCGCACATTGACGAACTGCTGCGGGAACAGCTGCTGCTCACTGTTGCTAAAACGCGCCTTCAGACGCACCGTGCCAGTGCTGACATCCACCTTGTTATCCATGCTGTCGAACACGCCTTCGGCCAGCATCCGCTGTTCATCCCTGCTCCATGCCTCAACGCCCAAGGTACTGCCGCTGGCCAATGCCTGTAGCAGCTCGGGTACATATTGCTCGGCTAGGGTAAAAGTTACTGCAATGGGTTGCTGCTGAGTGATGGTCGCCAGCACGGTATTGCCAGCCGCTACGTTGTTGCCCACATCAACCGCGCGCAAGCCCAGACGGCCATCAATCGGTGCGCTAATCCGGCTGTATTCGACATTCAACCTGGCCGCGTCGCGCTGGGCCTCACGTACTTTCAGCGTGCCACGCAACTGGCTGACCTGAGCCTGCTGCTGTTCCAGCGTCTGCTTGGCAATCGACTCATCCCTGATCAACCCCTGATAACGACGCAAATCCTGCTCGGCCTGTTGCAGCTGGGCGCGTGTTTCCTGCAATGCGCCCTCGGCCTGTAACAGGGCTGCCTGATAACTGCGGTCATCCAGCTGCGCCAGTACCTGCCCCTGTCTGACCTCCTGGCCTTCCTCAAACAGAACCTCACGCAAAATGCCACTGACCTGGCTGGTTACTTCAGCACTATTCCAGGCAGTTACCGTACCCAGCGCTTTGAGTGTACGAACAAACTCCCCCTGCTCCAGTCTTTGCACGCTGACCGGCACCGCATCAAGCATAAAACCGCCACGCATGCTCATCGCCGGTCGTGCAGGTGCTGCCTCTTGTCCGGAGCCTGATTTTTGCCAACCCCAATAACCGCCTGCGGCCAGTACAACCAGCAACAGCCAGAACCAAACTTTGCCAAAAACAGATGAAGAAACAGGAGATTGAGACACAGCCAGAACAGCCCATTGGAGGATTTGGGTAGAAGATAGCAGGCTGCCAGAAAATAATCAGGTGGTTTACATTGTATTTACAGGCTGGCGACGCAGCACGTCACCAACAATGGACGCAGCTGGACGGGCGTGGTAATGACACAAGGCGGTTACTCTTTGAGTTATAGCTTTGTGCAGCTACGTAGAAGTGCTTGAAAATCACCGCCGGGTCAGTAGCGCAAAGAACCAGCGATTCAGTGTAGCCAGTCCCACAGACTTAAGGGATAGCTACTAGCGCTGCAATTTCTCTAAAACATCCACCAAAACATAGCGCTTTGATGATGCGTCAGCAGGCGGGTTGGCAACATCAAATACTTCAATCGACAAAGTATAGCGATAGCCCGGCTCATAGGCGAAACCTTCGATATCGCTATAAAAATAGCCCCAGTCGCCCGCTGGCTCATTGCGAACCAGCATGCACTGCATGGGAGCAACGCCAACACACTCCACCTGGGACTCGTGCACATATAGCAACTGACGGTTACCGCTGCCCGCTGCAGGGTCATTGCTTTGACAACCGGTCAGCAGGCCCAAACAAGCGACTACCGCAAGCGCTGCATGTTTCATATTAAAGCACCTTTTGTTTTGCCTGGATATGGAGCCATATGCATGACAAAGCCTAATGCCGACATGAGTGAAATCCGGCAGTACAATGCCTGAATCCAAACTACTCCAGACTGGCCCAAGAAAAACACATTACGCCAAAATTACGCCAACAAATAAAAAACCCCTAAGTATCAGCTACTTAGGGGTCTTAAATGGTGCCCGAAGCCGGAATCGAACCGGCACGTCCCGAAGAACGAGGGATTTTAAATCCCTTGCGTCTACCTATTCCGCCATTCGGGCTGAATGACTTTCTGCAAACGCTAGATTGTATAGGGTTTGCCCAAAAAAATCAAGCAACCCTCGCTGTAACTAATCCAAACAATGGCACTTTATTGAACGGGACCGCCATAAAAACAGCGCCAATAACACTCCAGACGAAGGGCATGCCAACTCTCTAGCATTTGCGTAACAATCTCTATATCTTTGGTCTGCAAACAGTTTACTTACGCAGACAAATGCGTAATATATACAGCAGCCAGTCTGCTAATAGGCGGACTGTCTTTCCATGGAAAACCCAACTCTGTAAGGGGATACAAATGAAAACAGCTCTGAAACTCTCCGCTCTGGCCCTGGCCGGCATCCTGGCTACCGGGTGCTCCCTGACCAAAGAAGCCGATGCCCGCATCACTGCTTCCGAAGATGCATCCGCCCGCGCCCAGGCTCGTGCTGACGAAGCGTACAACAAGGCCAACGAAGCCCTGTCCGCTGCCCAGCGCGCTCAGCAAACCGCTGACGAAGCCAACGAGCGCGCACTGCGCATGTTGGAAAAAGCAAGCCGCAAGTAATTCTTGTAGCTGCAAAAAAGCCGACCATCAGGTCGGCTTTTTTATGTATCAAACAAAAGAAATCAGGCTTTTTTATTACCATGAATCCGTTGCAGCAATTCGGCTTCGGACTGCGACAGGCCACAGGCATTCTGTAGATCCTCCGTACTGGCGCCCAGCCCAACCAGCCGTGCAGCCTCCATAAATGACAGGCTGCCAGGATCACGCTGCTCAAGCTGCAACAGCTTATCCGGCATTGGCGCAAACTGCTCACGCAACTCGTGCAACTCCTTGCCCATCTGCATGCTGCCAGATAAATAGTTATCCAGACGACGTGTCAGGCTTTTCTGTTGCCGTGCCTGCTTCTCATCTTGCTGCGCCAGTAATTTACGCAGTTCTTGCAGCTGCCGGCTTTGCCAATACAGAACATAGCCGGCGACTGCCGCCAACAGCAAAACTCCTGTCAGCAAGCCATACAGCATTAGAAACCATCCAGCTCCGCCCATTCCTGGGCAGTCATCATTTTTTCAAGGTCCACCAGAATCAGCAGCTCGTCATTCTTGTTGCACACGCCCTGGATAAATTTGGCTGCTTCTTCGTTGCCCACATTCGGAGTGGTTTCAATCTCGGATTGACGCAGGTAAACCACCTCCGCAACGCTGTCTACCAAAATACCGACTACTTGTTTGTCAGCCTCAATAATCACGATACGGGTATTATCGGTCACTTCTGCTGAAGGCAAACCAAAACGCTGTCGGGTGTCAATCACAGTGACGACATTACCGCGCAGATTGATGATGCCCAGCACATAACTTGGCGCACCAGGTACCGGAGCAATTTCAGAGTACCGCAGGACTTCCTGAACCTGCATGACATTGATGCCATAGGTTTCGTCTTCCAGGCGGAAGGTTACCCACTGTAGGACTGGATCTTCAGAGCTGTTCGCAGATGTAATATTCATTCACTTATACCCTTGTTTCAAACCGGCCACCTAACATGACTAGCCATAGTATTAGTTGTTATCGGCTGTTTGTACAGTTGCTTGATAGCAATCTGCTTTCCTTGCCGCCTTCTTTTTCGCTGACCAGTCCGGCCAGCGCTTGGACATCAAGCAAAGCACACATATGTTCAATCACCGTCCCCGCCAGCCATTCGCGTCCCACCTTGCTTTTACGCCACTTGACCGCATCCGGCTGCAAGTGGATTGACTCGTGGACGGCATTGACCGCCAAGCCCCAGGAATGGCCATCTACTGAAATGACAAAACGAAAACTGTCTCTCAATTTATCGTGATAACGCTCCGGCATGACCCAGCGCGCGGTATCCAATACTTTCAAATTGCCAGCAGGAGTAGGCATGATACCTACAAACCAGTCCGGCTGGGCAAAAATCGGAGTAATATCATCCCCTTCCAGCGGATAGATACTGCCCAGACACACCAAAGGAACAGCCAGTTTGAGTCCGGCCACATCAAACAACAAGCACTCAAAGGCTTCGTCAGACCACCTTGGCCGTTCATCCACCAGCTGAACCACAGGCTCTTCGGCGCTCGGCAGCTCAAGTCTTTTCTCAATAACTGGCGTGGTCAGGGTCGGCAAAATATGGACATTTTCCTGACGTTCTTTCAACAACACCGGACGTTCTTGCTCGACAACCTGTTCATCCAGCTCAATCTGGGCTTCAAACAACAGGCCATCAAGATAGTTTTGCAGTGCTGTTTGCGATTTATGCGGTTTCATCCCGTGTTCCCGATTCACCATCAGCCAGATAGTTGGCTGACCGGCATTATGCTAAATTTTATTGGCATTACAGCCGCTGTCACCATCAAGTGTTACGCCCCGGCCAGCATGCCCGGGTCCCTCTGCATCGGCTGCTGTAGCAAATGCTTGAGCAAGACCCGGTAAGCCAGTACACCCCTGCTGTTGCTATCCATTACCGAAGGCACCAGTCCTAGCCGGCTGGCATCACGCAAGCGGGTGTCAATGGGAATATAGGCTTGCCACAAATGATCATTATATTGATGCCGCAAATACCTCAGCGTTGACAGGGACGCCTGGGTTCTACGGTCAAACATGGTCGGAACAATACAATAAGGCAATGGCTGCTTGCGCGAGCGGTTGACCATGTTCAGCGTGTTAATCATGCGTTCCAGCCCCTTGAGCGCCAGAAACTCCGTCTGTACCGGAATCACCAGTAATTCGCTGGCCGCCAACGCATTGACCATCAACACCCCGAGCAGGGGTGGATTATCAAGCAAAGCAAAATCGAACTCACCCGATAAGTGCTGCAATGCCTTGCTTATCACCAATCCAAGCCCGCCCTGCCCCGGCGACTGGCGCTCGAGCACTGCCACGGCGGTACTGGAAGGCATCAGGCTGATATTGTTATGGCTGGTTTCCAGCAACAGGCTGCGTGGCAGCTCGGGCGCAACATTGCCGCCAGCCGTAAACAAGTCGTAACAGCTGTTTTCCAGAGTATCCGGATCATAACCAAAATAACTGGTCAGCGAACCGTGCGGGTCCAGGTCAACCACCAGTACCCGACGCCCGGCGTCCGCCAGCAGCCCTGCCAGCGCCACCGTGCTGGTGGTTTTGCCGACACCACCTTTCTGATTTGCCACTGCCCAAACTTTCATACTTCATCTCCAACCGGGCGGACTGCTGCGTCATTTTTATGACACAACTACTTTGCCACCATTTGCTGAAGTCAATTCAAGCAATCAATATGCCAACTCTCATACAAAGCAGAAGTGTAGCAGGCGAAGTTTCTATTAATCAAACGGGCGGGAATGCCGGCCTTCTGTATTGCGGGAGATAATCAGCACCACACGCCGGTTTTTTGCTCTCCCCTCTGCCGTGGCGTTGCTCGCTACCGGCTGAAATTCGCCATACCCAACAGCAGCCAGACGCTCCGGTGCAACGCCATCCAGCGCCAACATGCGAACGATGCTGGCCGCCCGCGCCACTGAAAGCTCCCAGTTGGTCGGGTATAGCGGAGTGCGAATTGGCATGTTGTCGGTAAAACCTTCAACCTGAATCGGATTGTCATAGGGCGAGAGTATTTTTGCGATTTTCTCGACGAGATCAAAACCTTCCTGCTGCGGAATAGCATCAGCTACCGGAAACAGCAAGCTCGAACTCAATTCCAGCTCCAGCCACATTTCATTCGCGCGAATTTGCAGCTGCCCATCGCCCAACAAGCTGGAAAATTCTTCACGAATATCATCGGCAATTTTCGCCAATGGTTCTTTTTCGGTTTCTCCGTCTTGCTGCCCGTCTGCACTGGCTTCGGTACCACGCAGATTTTCCTGCCCTATCGGTATCGGCTTGATCGACTTGTCCTGCTGGGTGAAAATACCTTCCATCGCGTCGGACAGCACTTTGTATTTGCCTTCATTGATCGATGAAATCGAATACATGACTACAAAAAATGCAAACAGCAACGTAATAAAGTCGGCATAGGACACCAGCCAGCGCTCATGACTTATCGGCTCTTCCTGCCGTCTTCTGCGTGCCATGGGCTATTCCAGGAAACCTTGCAGCTTCAACTCGATTGAGCGCGGGTTTTCGCCATCTGCAATCGACAACAGGCCCTCAAGAATCATTTCCCGGTAACGGGACTGGCGCAGCACCACAGTTTTGATTTTTCCCGCCAGCGGCAACAAGATCAGGTTGGCAATCGCTACACCATAAATAGTGGCGACAAAGGCCACTGCAATTCCTGTACCCAGCTGCGAAGGGTCGGCCAGATTGCCCATCACATGGATCAGTCCCATCACCGCACCAATAATACCCACAGTAGGCGCATAACCACCCATGCTTTCGTAAATCTTGGCTGCCTGCAGATCGCGATCTTCCTGAGTGTAAAAGTCCACTTCCAGCACACTACGGATGTTTTCCGGTTCAGCACCATCCACCAGCAACTGCAAGCCTTTGCGGGCATAAGGATCAGGTTCTGCATCGGCTACCGATTCCAGCCCGAGCAGGCCATCCTTGCGCGCCACCATGCTCCAGCCAACAATGCTGTTGATGCCACGCTGCATGTCGGTGGTTGGCGGAAAAAAAGCCCAGCCAAGCAACTGCAAGCCACGCTTGAAATGATTCATCGGCGTTTGTAACAACGCGGCACCCAGGGTGCCGCCAAATACAATCAGCGCTGCCGGACCATTGATCAATGCACCAATGTGCCCGCCTTCAAGAAAGTTGCCACCAATAATGGCAATGAAGGCCATGGCCAGTCCAATCAGGCTGAGAATATCCATCAGATACAGGCCTCCACCAACGCGGGTCCGACATCATTAAGTGAATAAATTTGATCGGCCAGCCCTGCCTTGGTTACAGCCATTGGCATGCCATAAATAACGCAACTGGCTTCATCCTGCGCCCAAACCTGGCTGCCAGCCGCTTTCAGCAAGCGCGCACCTTCGCGTCCATCCGAACCCATACCGGTCAAAACCACCGCCAGCACCTTATCCTGATACACCTTGGCCGCAGAACCGAAAGTCACATCAACGCTGGGTTTGTAATTCAGGCGTTCATCGCCTGGCAAAATACGCACCTGGCCACGTGTGTCAATCATCATCTGCTTGCCGCCCGGAGCCAGCAAGGCATGCCCCGGCTTGAGAATGTCGCCATCCTCGGCTTCCTTGATACGAATGTTGCATAACTTGTCCAGTCGATCAGCAAAGGCACGGGTAAAAGTACCTGGCATATGCTGGATCAATACAATTGGAGCGGGGAAATTGGCCGGCAAGCTGGCTAGCACCTGCTGTAAAGCCACCGGACCACCAGTTGACGTACCGATGGCAACCAGCTTATACGCCTTGCGTTGTGCCCTGCCCACAGGGGCAGCAACCGGTGCTGTAACTGTCGTTACTGGCGCTGGTGGCTGTGTAGTCCGCGGGCGCACAACGCGCTCCTGACGATGCAATGGTGTCGCTGCCGGTTGCGCGCCAGCGGATGCAAGCGGCAACCGCGCGGACGATACTGGCATGCGCGAAGTCAGGCCGCTGCGATTACTGCGGGAAATCGCTTGTACCTTGTCGCACAATAGCTCCCGCACTTTCTGCGGATTACGCGAAATGTCTTCAAAGTTTTTCGGCAAGTAATCAACTGCACCTGCCTCTAGCGCATCCAGAGTAACCCTGGCACCTTCATGAGTCAGCGATGAAAACATCAACACAGGAGTCGGACAGCGCTGCATGATTTGCTTTACAGCGCTGATGCCGTCCATTACCGGCATTTCATAGTCCATGGTAATGACATCCGGCCGCAACTCCAGGGTCTTGTCGATTGCTTCCTGCCCGTTACTGGCAGTACCTACAACTTCGATACGACTGTCTGCTGCCAGAATTTCAGTCAAACGGCGTCGAAAAAAACCCGAGTCGTCTACCACCAAGACTTTTACAGCCATCTACGCATTCCTTAAAACTTTATGAGCCGGCAGTATCAACCGTAATGCTTCAACAGGCCAGGCACATCAACAATTAATGCTATGCGGCCATCACCAGTAATGGTTGCCCCTGACATGCCCGGCGTACCCTGCAAGCCCCGCCCCAGTGGCTTGATCACTACTTCTTCCTGACCGATCAGCTGGTCCACTACAAAACCAACACGCTTGTCCCCCACACTGACCAGCACCACATGGCCCTCTTTTTGCTGTTCATGCCGGCGACCCGGCTGTAGCCAGCGGCCCAGATAAAACAATGGTAGTGCTTTGTTGCGGACAATCACTACTTCCTGACCGTCAACGATATTGGTGTGTGACAAATCCAGATGGAAAATTTCGTTGACACTGACCAGCGGGAAAGCAAATGCCTGATCACCCAGCATCACCATCAAGGTTGGCATGATGGCCAGCGTCAATGGTACCTTGATGACGACTTGCGAGCCTTCACCCGGCTTGGAGTGAACACTGACACTACCATTGAGCTGAGTAATTTTGGTATTGACCACGTCCATGCCCACGCCACGACCCGAGACATCAGACACTTCCGTTTTGGTAGAAAACCCGGGTGCAAAGATCAGGTTGTAACATTCAAACTCGGTCAGACGGTCAGCTGCCTCTTTTTCCAGCATGCCCTTTTCAACAGCCTTGGCACGCAGCACATCAGCATTCATGCCTTTGCCGTCATCAGTAATCATCAGCAGGATATGGTCGCCCTCTTGCGCTGCTGACAACACTACTTTACCGGTCCGCTCTTTTCCTGCGGCTTCACGCTCATCCGGCATTTCAATGCCATGGTCAACCGAGTTCCGCACCAGGTGCACCAACGGATCAGCCAGTGCTTCAACCAGGTTTTTATCCAGGTCGGTTTCCTCACCAATCAGCTCAAGGCGAATTTCTTTTTTCAGGTTACGCGCCATATCTCGTACCAGCCGCGGAAAGCGGCCAAATACTTTTTTGATTGGCTGCATGCGCGTTTTCATCACGGCTGACTGCAAGTCGGCAGTGACCACGTCCAGGTTGGACACAGCCTTGGACATGTTCTCGTCTTCACTGTCCAGACCCAGTCGTACCAGACGATTACGTACCAAGACCAGTTCACCCACCATGTTCATGATGTCGTCGAGTCGCGAAGTGTCCACACGCACAGTGGTTTCTTCCAGTGGTGCCGGGGTCGGAGCTCGTGCCGGGGCTGCCGCCGCCGGAGTACGGGCAGGTTTGGCAGCCGGTTTGCTCGGTTCAACAGGAGCCGCAGCAGCTTTCTGAACTGGAGCCTGACTGGTGCTGGCTGCAGCAACCGGACGAATCTGAAAACGGCCTTTGCCGTGCAATTCGTCCAGCAGGTCCTCAAACTCGTTGTCAGTGATCTCGTCACTGGAAGCCCCCTGAACAGGCTTGTCATTTTCCGGCGTACTGGCCGCAACAACAGCAGCTTCTGCAGAGCGTACAGCACTGTCAAACTTGCCCTCGCCGTGCAACTGATCGAGCAACGCCTCAAACTCGTCATCAGTAATTTCATCGCTACCCGCCACAGGCGGAGCAACCGGCACGGCAGGTTTCGCGTCTGCTGCCTTGCCACTGCCATGCAGCTGGTCAAGCAGGGCTTCAAATTCTTCTTCGGTAATAAGATCGTCCGCACTGCCCGGCTCCAGTTCCGGATCGGGCGAGCTCATGGCGAGCATCTGCTCAAATTCGGCATCAACGGCGTCAACCTCTGCTGCCGCCTCAACAACGCTTTCTGCCTGTTCCACAACTACCTGCCCGGCAGCAGACTCTGGCTCGGCCAACACGGCTAGTCGCGCCAGCAGTTCAGCTGGCGCTGGCGTCACTTCAGTACGCTCACGCACCTGGTGGAACATGCTGTTGACATTATCCAGCGCTTCCAGCACTACATCCATCAGCTCGGCTGTAACTGTACGCTCGCCCTTGCGCAGAATGTCGAACACGTTTTCAGCAATATGACAGCACTCGACCAGCTCGTTCAGCTGTAAAAAGCCTGCTCCTCCCTTGACCGTATGGAAGCCGCGAAAAATAGCATTCAGCAGATCCATGTCGTCCGGGCGGCTTTCCAGCTCAACCAGCTGTTCAGACAGCAGCTCGAGAATTTCCCCGGCTTCTACCAAAAAGTCCTGGAGAATTTCTTCATCGGCTCCAAAGCTCATCGCAAGCTCTCCCTACAGCCCTAAGCTGGATAATAAGTCGTCTACATCAACCTGATCAGATACAACATCTTCTGCTTTATCGGCACGAATCTGCGGACCTTCACCTTTCGAAGTGTCGTACTGCATCTGGCTGCCTTTTTGTAACGTCTCGTGATCGTGTTCAATACCGGCCACCTGATCGACTGTTTTAGCCATTCCACCCATACGGGTCAGGCTCTGATCCACATAACCAATCAGCTCGGTAACGCGTTTTATCACTTGCCCGGTCAGGTCCTGAAAACTTTGTGCCAGTAAAATATCGTTCAGGTGTCCGGACATCTGGTCGCTGTCATGCAGGCTGCGCAGCAAAAACGCTTCAATACGCCGGGCCAGGTCCTTGAACTCTTCCAGTGGCATTTCACGCCGGGTAAAACGCTGCCAGTCTGCGGTCAGACTCTGCGCTTCATAGCTGATGTAGTTGACTAGCGGTGCACTGGCCTCAACCAGATCCATCGTGTCATTAGCCGCTTTTTCAGTCATTTTCATCACATAATGCAGCCGCTCGTTGGCATCATTGATTTGCGACATCTCTTGTGCATGCGGATTGCTCCCCTCAATCTGCAAGTCCAGAATCGCGCTGTGTAATTCTCGTGTCAGCTTCGCCACTTCGTCGTGCAGCGGCTGATTGCGAATGTCGTTGATCTGCTCCAGCAACAGGCTCGCTGTCGCCCAGTCACCTTCGGCCAAACTGGCCTGTAAGCTTTCTGCACGCTCGACCACCGCCTGCTGCAAGCGATCTTGAATAATTTCGTCGTGTGTCACAGTCAACCTCAAACTTGCGGGCTTCAACCGTTAACGCGCTCGAAAATCTTCTCGATCTTGTCTTGCAACGCATGAGCAGTAAACGGCTTGACCACATAGCCATTTACCCCTGCCTGAGCTGCTTCGATAATCTGGTCGCGCTTGGCTTCAGCGGTCACCATCAACACCGGCAGGTGTTTCAGGCGGTCATCGGCACGTACTGCACGCAATAGGTCAATGCCCGTCATCTGCGGCATGTTCCAGTCCGTTACCAGAAAATCGAAATTGCCGCTTTGCAACATGGGCAAGGCCGTGGAACCGTCATCCGCTTCTTCGGTATTGGTAAAGCCCAGATCGCGCAAGAGGTTCTTGATGATCCGTCGCATTGTTGAAAAGTCATCAACAATCAGGATTTTCATGTTCTTGTTCAAGCTAACCTCCAAGAGTTCAATCTGCCGGCAACACCCGACGTTTGTATATCATTGGTATCCATTAACAACCATGATCCTTGTTAGTTTTCTCTGGCGGCAGCTGTTTGCCTGCAGCCATGTGTCCTATTTTGCGCCCAAGTCTAGGGTGCGTATGTCCAGTCTGACAAGCGGCTGCGCAATCGCGCCGCGCACTGGCTGTGCAATTGGCTGACCCTTGACTCGCTCACGCCAAGCACTTCGCCAATTTCTTTGAGTGTCAATTCTTCGCTGTAATACAACGAAAGAACCAGACGCTCGCGTTCCGGCAAGCCGTCAATAGCATCTGCCAAAGCCTGCTTAAAACGCTCTTCCTGTGTTGCATGACCCGGTTCGTGGCTTTGCCCATATTTGGGTTCGGGTGCACCATCTTCCATCAGATCATCAAAGCTAAACAACCTACTGCCTCTTGTATCGGCCAGAATTTTATAATATTCATCCAGTCCGACACCTAATTCTTCCGCCACTTCACGATCTGTTGCATCGCGTGCGGTACGTTTCTCCACCTCCTTGACCGCATCACTGACCATGCGGGTGTTACGGTGTACCGAGCGCGGTGCCCAGTCGCCTTTACGCACCTCGTCAAGCATGGCTCCCCGGATGCGAATACCAACAAAAGTTTCAAAACTGGCTCCCTTGCTGGCATCAAACTTCTTTGATGCTTCCAGCAGGCCTATCATTCCTGCCTGAATCAGGTCTTCAACCTGCACGCTGGCTGGCAAGCGGGCCAGCATGTGATAGGCAATGCGCCTTACCAGGGTCGCGTGTTCTTCAAGCAGGCGAGACTGTTCATCACCGCCCCGAGCCCTGTTGTACATCTGCAATCCGCTGGTCAATGCCATTATTTAGCTTCCATATTCGTCAACCGATCAAGCGATCCACAAAAAACTCCAAATGCCCCCTCGGGGTTGATGCCAGCGGCCAGGCGTCAACTTTTTGTGCCACCGCACGAAATGCCTGCGAAGCTTTACTGCGCGGATAGGCTTCATATACTGGCCGCTGGCGCTGAATCGCTTTACGCACCATCGGGTCATAAGGAATCGCCCCCAGATATTGCAGGGCAACATCATCCAGAAACCGCTCGGCTACATTCACCAGCTTATTGTACAGATTACGACCTTCCTGCGGAGTGTGTGCCATATTGGCCAGCACCCGAAAACGGGTCATGCCATATTGCTGGTTAAGCAATTTCATCAGGGCATAAGCATCCGTAATCGACGTCGGTTCATCACACACCACCATAATGACTTCTTGCGCTGCACGTACAAAACTGGTTACCGAATCACCAATTCCAGCAGCGGTATCAATCACCAGTACATCCAGGTTATCACCCAGCTCGCTAAACGCCTGGATCAGGCCTGCATGCTGCATCGGAGACATGGAGACCAGATCCTGGGTACCCGAAGACGCCGGAACAATCTTGATACCACCCGGCCCGGTCAGCAATACTTCACGCAAGTCACACTCACCGGCCATGACTTCGGACAATGTCCGCTTGGGCTCAAGTCCGAGCAACACGTCAACGTTGGCCAGACCAAAGTCGGCATCCAGCAATACAACCCGGCGCCCGAGACCGGCCAGCGCAACAGACAGGTTGACCGAGACGTTGGTTTTACCCACACCGCCCTTGCCACCAGTTACTGCGATTACTTGAACAGGGTTTTTGTTTGACATGTACTCTGCACCTTAAAAATATTCAGTTGCGCCTGGCTGATCAAACTGCGTAACGTGCCGCTTGGCTCGCTCCAGAATAAAGTTCGGCCATAACAGCCTCATCGGGTTCTTCCGGGCTTTGCATACGCACCGCGCGGCTGATCAGCTGATGGCTGCGAGGCACCTGAATATCATCAGGAATTTTGGGACCGTCAGTAGTATAAGCTACCGGAAGACCTTGGCCAATTGCCATCCCTAGAACCTCGCCCATGCTAACTGCTTCATCCAGCTTGCTAATAATGCATCCGGCCAGCCCACAACGCTTATAAGCATGCCATGCCGCTTTCAACACCTGAGCCTGGCTGGTTGCCGCCAACACCAGATAACTGCGAACCGGCAACTTGCGGTTCGCCAAGTTATCCAGCTGCAGCGCCAGCATCGGATCACTGGCAGGCAAACCGGCGGTATCCACCAACACCACCCGCTTTTTCGCCAGTGGCAACAACGCCTGCTCCAGCGACTGGCCCGCCTCTACGTGACTGACCGGAACATTCAGGATGCGACCCAGTGTTTTCAGCTGCTCCTGCGCACCGATGCGGAAGCAGTCCATACTGACGATAGCAATATTTTGCGCACCGTGTTCCAGCACATAACGAGCTGCCAGCTTGGCCAATGTAGTGGTCTTCCCCATACCAGCTGGCCCAACCAGTGCAATCACTCCGCCCTGCATGACTGGTTCATTTTTCGGCGTTTGTACCGAGCGTGCCAGCACTGCCAGCACCATGCGCCATGCCTGGCGCGGCTCCATATTTTGCGGCACTTTCTTCATGACATCTTCAATTACATTTGCCGACAAACCCATTTTTTGCAACTTGCGCCACAAGGCTGCATGCCCCGGCTTCTGTTGCTGCATGGTTTGCCAGCCCATGTTGCCCATCTGCATCTCAATCAGCTCACGCAGCCCCATCAGCTCCGAGCGCATTTGCGCCAGCTCCTGCTGCTCCAGAGCGGAGCGCATCTGCTGATCATTTGCTGTGCGACCTTGCGCGACTTCGGCAGTATGCTCCATCACGCTGTCAAACAGTTGACGATCGCGGCCACCAGCTGCCTGTTGTGCGCGTTGTTCAAAGTCGGTCTTGGCACTCAAAATCTTCTGGCTGGTTTTACGCAGCTCGGCCTCCAGAGCAGGATTGGCGCGAGCGGGCAGTGGCTGCTCACTGTAATCCAGTGCTGCGGTCAACTCGATACCACCGGCCAGACGACGCGTAGAGAGAATGGCAGCATCCGCTCCCAGCTCTTCTTTCACGCGGTTCATTGCCTGACGCATATCTGCGGCAAAAAAGCGTTTGACTTGCATGGCCATAACTCTGCCCTCTTAATTTTGTCCTACCGTGGCGACGATAGTGACCTGCTTGTTATCCGGTATCTCTTGGTAAGCCAGCACATACATATTAGGTACTGCCATTCGGGCAAAACGTGACATCATGGCCCGAATCTGTCCGGCGACCAGTAAAATCACTGGCTGCCCCTGCATTTCCTGTCGCTGCGCCGCCTCTACCAAGGACTGCTGTAATTTTTCGGCCATGCCAGGTTCGAGTAAAATGCCACCTTCTCCACCCTGACCAGCCTGCTGCAAACTATTAAGCAATATCTGTTCCAACCTTGGCTCCAGGGTGATCACAGGCAGCTCAGAGTCAAGCCCCACAATGCCTTGCACGATTGCACGGGATAAAGCGACCCGTACTGCCGCAACCATCGCGGCGGGATCTTGACTCTTTGCCGCTGCGTTAGCGATTGCTTCAGCGATGGTGCGAATGTCACGTACAGGCACTTGCTCCTGCAACAATGCCTGCAGGATTTTCAGCAAGGTAGACAGGGAAATAATGCCGGGCACCAATTCCTCGGCCAGCTTGGGCGAATTCTTGGCCAGCACTTGCATCAACTGCTGTACTTCTTCGTGACCGATCAACTCATGCGAGTGCTTGCCCAGCACCTGATTGAGGTGGGTTGCCACGACCGTGCTCGCATCCACCACGGTATAACCCAGTGACTGCGCCTGATCACGTTGATTGGGCTCAATCCAGACCGCCTCCAGACCAAACGCCGGATCAACCGTCG
This sequence comes from uncultured Thiopseudomonas sp., assembly GCA_964495925.1. Classification (GTDB taxonomy): domain Bacteria; phylum Pseudomonadota; class Gammaproteobacteria; order Pseudomonadales; family Pseudomonadaceae; genus Thiopseudomonas. The sequence goes on along the minus strand of CAZBXG010000017.1, from coordinate 6,981 downwards.
CCAACCCGTTGACAGTGCCAAATACCTGTCCGGGGTTGATGGCCAGCTCTCGCTCCGGGAATACCTCAGCCTCAGCCACAGTGACACCCATCAAGGTCAGACGATAAGCATTGGGATTCAAATCAAGGTTGTCGCGAATATGTACAGAGGGCATCAAGAAGCCCAGATCCTGCGACAATTTTTTACGCACACCTTTAATACGTGTCAGCAGTTGTCCGCCCTGATTGCGGTCTACCAGCGGAATCAGCCGGTAACCCACTTCCAGCCCAACCATATCGACGGGTGTCACATCATCCCAGCCCAGCTCGCGCTGCTCCGGCGCTACAGCTGCCGGCAACTGGTCGGCCTGTTCACCGCCTGCCCTCTGCACTTCCCGTCCACCAGACTCCTTAACCTTCTCTTTATGCCAAATCCAGTACGCACCACCAGCAGCCAGCAAACCCAAACCGATAAAAGTCAGGTGTGGCATGCCCGGCACCGAGCCCATCGCCACCAGAATGGCGGCCGATACAGCCAGCGCCTTGGGTGAAGTAAACATTTGACGTTGAATTTGCTCACCCATGTCTTCAGCGGTGGTCACACGAGTCACCATCACCGCCGCCGCAGTGGACAGTAACAGACCCGGAATTTGCGCGACCAGACCATCACCAATGGTCAGCAGCGCATACACCGTGCCCGCATCTTTAAAACTCATGGAATGCTGGAGCATGCCAATGGCAATTCCGCCCAGCAGGTTAATGAACAGAATCAGCAAACCGGCAATGGCATCACCACGCACAAACTTGCTGGCACCATCCATGGAGCCGTAAAAGTCAGCCTCTTGCGACACTTCGGCACGGCGGATCTTGGCCTCTTCCTGGTTGATAATGCCCGCGTTAAGGTCCGCATCAATTGCCATCTGCTTGCCCGGCATTGCATCCAGGGTAAAGCGCGCACTGACCTCGGAGATACGGCCGGCACCCTTGGTAACCACTACAAAGTTGATGATCATCAGGATGGCAAAAACAACCGCACCCACCACATAGTTACCGCCAACCACCACCTCACCAAAGGCCTGAATCACCTTGCCCGCAGCATCGCCACCATCATGCCCGTGCAACAACACTACTCGCGTCGAGGCCACGTTCAGCGCCAGCCGCATCAGGGTTGCCACCAGCAAAATGGTCGGAAAAGCGGCAAAATCCAGCGGGCGCATGGCGTACACCCCCACCAGCAACACCACAATCGACAGGGCAATATTGAAAGTAAAAAAAACGTCCAGTAAAAACGGCGGGACGGGCAATGTCATCATCCCCAGAATGACCAGTAACAGCACGGGCACACCCAGGTTGCCCTGCCTCAGCACGGACATGCCTGTGCGCATTCCTGTCATGACCTGCGTACGATCCACTCTACCCACTCCCGAAAATTGTTACGCCAAATAACCGGCAGATTGCCAGCATGACGTGAATAAAGCAAAAAACATACCAACAAACCAGATAAATCCTGCCTGATAATTTCCAAACCGTCGGGGCAACGAGCAGGCTTTGCAAAACCAGAGCGAAATACGTCCTTTATCTGATAAGCAAGAAGAACTGGCAGATGCCTCGAGCCGCAACCAGTATGCAGGCACTACCCTTGTAACAAGCGTATTTACGACCACCGGCACAGCAGACCGCATTTGTCGCGCGGGATTATTTGTCATCGCCCAGAGACTGTCCAGTCCCACCTGCAGGCTTGCCGATTGATCTGGCAGCCCAGATAATCAGCGCTCCGCCAAAGCACGAGCCACGTTGACAGCCAACTACAATTACTACCCTGAACGTCACATATTGCAAGGAACGCCCTATGAATCAGCAGTTATATAGCTTGGCCGACTCCGCTACGGCAGAATGCCAGACCTTTACCGCTACTGCTGGCCAAGCCATATGGCATAAAAACCTCAGCAGCAAATTATCATCTGACAAATTTTTGAAACAGGATGCTGCCAGAAACGGCACACACCACAACAACTCACACCGCCGTCTTGCTGTCATTATTACACTTGGCTACAAGGTGAATTCCGAGCGCACCATACAGTTATGTAAATGGGCTACAGGGATACTCTAAAAAAGTTTTGCCATAAACGATGATCGCCTGAAAAGCAGCGCAGTCCTCACAGAAAAACACAAAACAGGGAGCTAACCATGGCTGATACTGCCGCCACACGCACAACAACCGCACCTCGCATCTACGACACCCTGCTCCTGCCCAAATGGCTTGTCCCTGTTGAACCCGCTGGCGTTGTACTGGAGAACTACGGCATCGCCATTGAAGGTGACCGTATTGCCCTGATCGCTCCGCGCGAACGGACACTTAAACATCAGTACAGGCAAACACTTGAACTGCCCGACAGCATGTTGATTCCCGGTCTGATCAACGCTCACGGCCACGCAGCCATGACTTTGTTTCGCGGCATGGCCGACGACCTGCCGCTACAAATCTGGCTGCAAGAACACATCTGGCCAGCCGAAGCCCGCTGGGTCAACGCTGACTTTGTCCGTGACGGTACTGATTTGGCGATTGCCGAACAACTGCTTGGCGGCGTTACCTGCTATTCAGATATGTACTTTCATCCGGATATCGCTTGCCAGCAAGTACACCACAGCGGCATCCGCGCTCAAATTTGCATGCCGGTAGCGGACTTCCCCATGCCCGGCCTTCGCAATGCAGAAGAAGCATTACGTCTCGGGCTGGAGTTACATGATGACTTCAAACAACATCCGCGCATCAATGTCGCCCTCGGCCCGCATGCACCCTACACTCTCAGTGACGACAATCTGGACAAAGTGGCCGCGCTGCTCAACCAGCTGGATATCGGCGTACAAATGCATGTGCATGAAACCGCTCATGAAGTAGAGGAAAGCCTGAAACTGCATGGCAAGCGTCCGCTGGCCCGCATTGCCGAGCACGGCCTGCTCGGGCCGAACTTTCAAGCCGTGCATATGACCCAGATCGACAATTCCGATCTTGACTTGCTGCTGGCCAACAACAGCAGCCTGATCCACTGCCCCCACTCCAACCTGAAGCTGGCCAGCGGCTTTTGCCCGGTTGATCGCGTCTGGCAAGCCGGCATTAATGTGGCTCTGGGCACCGACGGCGCAGCCAGCAACAACAATCTGTCCATGCTGGAAGAAATGCGTACCGCTGCGCTGCTGGCCAAAGCAGTCAGCCGCAGCGCCACCGCACTGAATGCCCATCAGACCTTGCGCATAGCCACCCTGAATGGCGCTCGGGCACTGGGCCTGGCCGAGCAAACCGGCTCACTGGAAGTCGGCAAACTGGCCGACCTGGTCAGCATTAACCTGTCCGGCCTCAGCGCACAGCCCGTACACGACCCCGTCTCACAGCTGGTATACGCCTGTAGCAACGACGCTGTCGAACACGTCTGGGTCGGCGGTAAACAACTGGTCAACAATCAACAACTGACCCGCATGAATGCGGCCGAAATTCGCGCCAAAGCCAGCGAATGGCGCAAGAGGATACAAGCCGAATAACCATGGGCAAGCAGCTTTCTTGACCAGCATTACAGCAATCACCAGCAAAAACTGGCATCATGTGCAGCATTTTTAACCCGCAAGCAACCTTATTTACGCTTTGCGCCAGCATCAACAAAACAGGTAACCCGCATGAGCAATGTTGACCCTCTGGAAATCGCCAAATTTGAAGCCCTGGCTCACCGCTGGTGGGACCGGGAAAGCGAGTTCAAGCCCCTACACGACATCAACCCGCTACGGGTCAACTGGGTTGATGAGCGCGCCCCGCTGGCTGGTAAAAAGGTGCTGGATGTCGGTTGTGGCGGCGGCATTTTGGCCGAAGCCATGGCGCACCGTGGCGCTGATGTTACCGGTATCGACATGGGCGAAGCGCCTTTGTCCGTAGCCAAACTGCATCAGCTGGAAAGCGGCGTTAAAGTTGATTACCGACAAATCACTGCCGAGCAACTGGCGGAAGAAATGCCCGGCCAGTTTGACGTGGTCACCTGTCTGGAAATGCTGGAACACGTGCCCGATCCCGCCTCGATCATTGCTGCCTGTTATCAGCTGGTCAAACCTGGCGGCCAGGTGTTTTTCTCTACCATCAACCGCAACCCCAAAGCCTATATGCTGGCTGTGGTCGGTGCCGAATATATTCTCAAAATGCTGCCACGCGGCACCCATGACTTTAAAAAATTCATTAAACCCTCTGAACTCGGTGCCTGGGCGCGTGCTGCCGGGCTGGAAATTCACGACATCATCGGCCTGACCTACAACCCGCTGCTCAAGCGCTACAAGCTGGAAAACGATGTGGACGTGAATTACATGCTGCATTGCAGCAGGCCGCTGCCTGCATGACCATTCGCGCTGTATTGTTTGATCTGGACGGTACGCTGCTCGATAGCGCGCTGGACTTTATCGCCATCTTGCAACACATGCGGGCCGAGCACGGCCTGCCAGCGATGAACGAACAGCTGATTCGCCAGCGGGTTTCCGCCGGTGCTGCCGACATGGTGGCCTTGGCACTAGAAACCGGACCGGAGCACGCCGCCTTTGATGCATTGAAAGAAGACTTCCTGCAGCGCTACAGTCAAAACTATTGCACGCACAGCCGCCTCTTTGCCGGCCTGCCCGAGTTGCTTGAACAACTTGAAGAGCGGCAAATAGCCTGGGGCGTTGCCACCAATAAACCGGAGCACTTTGCACGCCCCATCTTGCACGCTCTGCAACTGGAACAACGCGCAGCGACACTGGTTTGCCCGGAACAGGTCAAACAAGTCAAGCCTGCCCCCGACATGCTGCTGCTGGCATGCGAACAGCTCGGCATCAGCCCACAACAGGCCATCTATCTGGGCGACGACCGGCGCGATATTCAGGCAGCTCAGGCCGCCAACATGCCATCTATAGCCGTCGGTTACGGCTACCATGGCCCGGACGAAAATCCACAAGACTGGGGCGCAACCCATTATGTCAAAGATTCAACCCAGCTGACCGCAACCCTGCTGTCCTTGCTGTAACCTGCTTTCAACTTCTGACCTTAGAGACCGTTCATGTTTGATTACACTGCCACACCCGACCTGCTGCAAGGTCGCATCATTCTGATCAGCGGTGCCGGTCGCGGTATTGGCGCAGCAACTGCCAAAGCCTGCGCCAGTCTGGGTGCCACTGTCCTGCTACTGGGCAAAACCGAAAAAAATCTCAATCGGGTGTATGACGAAATCTGCGCCGCTGGCCATCCTGAACCTGTGGTCATCCCGCTCGACCTGAAAACTGCCGATACCGCACAATATGAAGAGCTGGGTGCAATGATCGAAAGCGAGTTTGGCCGCCTCGATGGCCTGCTTAACAACGCCTCAATTCTGGGCCCACGCATGCCCATGCAGCAAATCAGCGATGACAAGTTTGCCGAAGTCATGCAAATCAACGTGAACGGCACCTTTGGCCTGACCCGTGCCCTGCTGCCGCTGCTGCAGCTCTCCGAAGATGCCTCCATTATCTTTACTTCCAGTGGTGTGGGCCGCAAAGGCCGTGCTTACTGGGGGGCTTACGCCATTTCCAAGTTCGCCACTGAAGGCATGATGCAGGTACTGGCCGACGAACTGGATGAAACCCATGTACGCGCCAACAGCGTCAACCCCGGCGCAACCCGCACCTCAATGCGTGCTGCCGCTTACCCCGGCGAGCATCCGGACAGTAATCCGGCCCCGGAAGAAATCCTGCCTGTCTATCTTTACCTGCTTGGCCCCGACAGCAAAGGAGTCAACGGACAGGCGCTAAACGCCCAATAAGCAAACTGGCGTGCTGCCAATAAAAAACATACCTGACAGCACGCCCATCCAGCTCGTCAATAACACGTCACACCTTAAGAACATAACTTCGACTATTTTAAGCGCACCCACGCAACTCATTGTTATACAAGATATATGGCAAAGTGGCATACATCCTGCTTTAGTGTATTCGCAAGATATTTAACCAGGATACATAGCCATGATTTCCAGCCAAGCTTCCAATCTTCTCGCTTTTCCCCGCGTCCAGTCGAAGAAGCATTCATTTTCTGCCCACGAAGCACTGGAGCAAATCCGTCCTTCGCATGCAGAAGTGAGTCAGCAGCTGCGTAATCAACTGCAAACCTCTCTGGATATCAACGAACTACTGCAAATGTTCTTTGCGATCAGCCAGCGCCTGATTAATTTTTCCGGCCTGTCTTTTCAGCATGCTCCACAGCATCTGAATATTTGTCACGGTCAAGACAACGGCGATTTTCGTATGGATTACCGCCTGGAACTGGAAGGCGAGTATCTGGGTACACTCAGCCTGCACTGCAAGGATTACCTTGACGACCAACAACTGGCCAGCCTGGAAAGCCTGACTCCTGCACTGATTTTCCCCCTGCGTAACGCGCTGAAATATCATGCAGTCCTACACGCTTCCATGCATGACCCGCTGACAGGTTTACGCAATCGCACCGGCTTGTCCGAACTGCTGGAGCGTGACCTGCAAACGGCACGTCGTAACGGTTCGCCACTGTCAGTGCTGATGATTGACATTGACCATTTCAAGTCAATCAACGACAACTTTGGTCATGCAGGTGGCGATGCCGCGCTGGTTGCAGTAGCGCAGCAACTCAAGGAAAACCTGCGTACTGTGGATGCAACGTTCCGCTTCGGTGGTGAAGAATTTATGGCTATTTTGCCAAACACGAACGCTCCTTATGTGCTGCATGTAGCCGAGCGTTTGCGTCAGGCGCTGGAGAAAACAGTGATTATTCATAACGGACAACGCATCAAGCTCAGCGCCAGCTTTGGTGTGGCCATCGCCCTGGAAAACGAAAACCAGGAGGATCTAATCCAGCGTGCGGATGGCGCCCTGTACATGGCAAAAAGCGCCGGTCGCAACCGGGTTTGTCTGGCAGACTAAATCATCCGTCACTACAAACAACAAACCGGGCATAAGCCCGGTTTGTTTGTTCCAGCAACAGACATTTATC
>CAZBXG010000016.1:23514-31718 GCA_964495925.1 uncultured Thiopseudomonas sp. | reverse complement strand
ATTTTTTCAGTTGATTATTTTAATATTACTTCACAATTACTATCTTATCATGCGAGATCATGATGATTGTTTCTATAAACTCTTAATTGCTTTTCAACAATACAGTTGATGATCAGTAATGATGTGGTGGAAAACTTTTCAATTGAAGTAACTGTGTCGTTGGCAATTGTGTTGTCTGTGGTAGGATGGTTGGGTTGATTGTCAGTGGAGGCTGTGATGGTGGCGATTTCTGTCAGTCCCGTCTATTGGACGGTTCGTCTTGGTGAGGATCATTCGGATCATTGGCGAGTTCGTTCTGACCGTAAGCGTCAGATTCGAGCGGCCATGGCGAAGGCGGTTCGTCGGGTTCGTTTTCGCAATCGGTCGGAGGCTGATGCGGAGTGTCGGATACTGAATGAGTTGTTGGTTCGGGCGGTGCCTGAATTGTCTGGGACGCCATATCGGTATGTGGTGGATGAGGAGTTTGGGATGTCGTTGTGACGATATCGGTTGACCGGTCTGGCTGTCATGGTAGGGTGGTCGGGCCGGTTGATGGTCTTGTGATGACTTGGGAGGACTGGGATGGCGACGAAGCAGGCGGCGATGCGGGTGGCGGCCAAGTTTGGCATGGTGATGGATGAGATGCATTCGAACAAGATTGGCAGTTGTTCGACGGTCATTTTCGATCATCCCAGTCATAGTCTGTCTGGTGAATGCCGTGGCATCACCGTGAGTGGTTATCAGTCGATGGCGTCGGCGTATGCCGAGGCTATTGAGCGGATGGAGGCCGAATGCGTTGACATGGAAGAATGCACTGACCCGGACTGTGAGTATCATGGTGCAGAGTAGTCGTTGACTATTTTGTTACAATCGACCACTATGGGTGGACATGGAGGTACAGGATGAGCAATATTCGTCTTTATACGATTGATGGGTTTCACTGGCTTGGCGTGGAGTTTCGGGGCAAGGTTCTTCTGTTGAATCGGCTCGGTCGGGTCGGTGATCGTGTTCGTCTGTAAGTGGAGGCGGTGATGTTGCGGATGGTTCATCTGTCTGATCTGCCCTACTGGATCGGTCGTGGCCTGTTGGTTCCGCCGTTGGACGTCAGGACCATCGACGGCCTTTGGGGTGAAGTGAATGGTCCGGGCGACTTGGCCGGTGAGGCTGTGGTTGGTTTTCGCAATTCCATCTATGGATGGAACGGTTATGGGTTGGCGGCGGTGGGCCAGCTGAATGGTCTGTTGGACATCTGGTATCGTCGGGCCGTGGCGGGTGATCCGATCACTCGGTCCCAGGCGGTGGAGGAGGTGGTTCGGTGTTTGTCATCTCCGTCGTTGAAGGAATCTCATGATCTGCTCTACGAGTGGATGGCCTGTCGGCTTGTCTCTGACATGATTGCGGCGGGCAGGGTGGTTGACCTGTCTGGTGCCTTTGATGGTGGTGTTGGCCGTCATGCCCTGTCGGGGACTCTGTTTGATCCGTTTGGTCGTCCGCGTCCATGGGCGGATGAATTTTTGTCATATTGGTCGGAATGTGTTTGACCTTTTTGGCCATTCTGATAAGATCGTCTTGATCATAAGGGGAGTTTTCCAATGCATCTGATTGGTACGTTGAACGATCATCTTCCGGTCGCCCGTGTTGTCTTTGACGTTACGGTCGATGTGAATGATTTTCGCGATCACCTGTATGGGGCACCGGCGGCGTTGGCGTCGACGAAGGCGTTGATGTCAAAGTTGTCAGCGACATCTTCGGTGTCAGTGATGGCCTTGCTCATTGGGTGTCAGTTTCAGATCAAGGCGTCCGAAGCTGGCAAGTTGGCCGTTCAGTATCTGGCCATGCGGGTCGTCGGTGACATCCTGGGTCGTCGAGATCCGAATCAGCGTCAATCATTGATGGCATCGTTGACTGCCGTGCCCTTCAGGGCCATTGATGGCGATCACGTCGCCATGGCTGAAATCGACATGTCAGTGTTGGCATCGACGCCGTTTGTCGATTATTGGCGTGACGCGGCAATGGCCTGTTGACCTTTTTGGCCATTCTGATACAGTTGGTTCAAATGGAGGTTGCGATGCATGATCTGAATAATCTGAAGAATCTGCCGTGGCGTACCGCGTCCTTGCGTGGCATGGAAGTGGCGGAACTGACCGATGACGTCGCTGCCGTCGAGGCCAAGGTTGGCGACATGTCGGTCATTCTGACCATTCATGGCGATCTCATCGCCTTCTCTGACCGCTATGGCAGTGAACCCTTTTACGTCGATCTCGCCAACGCCGACCACGTTGGCATCTACTGGCACGTCAGGGAACGGCTCAATCAGTACAAGGATGTCCTGGTCACCGAAATGACGGCGGCGATCTTTGGGTCAGCGGAAGTCGAAGACTTCGTCATCGGCAGTCGTGTCAGTTTTGGCTCCTTTGAGGTCATGACGGGCACGGTCGTTAACAATTTTAACTACGATGCCATCGTCGGTGACGATGGTGTTCTCAATGAATGCGACGAAACCGTCAAGGTCATCCCTGACACCCTGATGGTGTTCTTTCAGGTCGATGACTGTGAGGCCGAACAGATTTCGTTCGGCCGCTGTGTGGTTCGCCTGTATCATCTTGGTCATTCCGAAGACGTCGACGTGCTCGTCGAATGTCTCGGTAACGGTGAAATCTTCAGCTTCGAGGCTGGCGGTCACTGTTATCGGATCAAGAACAGTCATCGGTTCACGACGGCTTAGGAGATTTGCGATGACCAAGGATGAACTCGATGCCGCGATTGCCAAGCATGTCAACGGCGATGGCGATCTCAATCTCTCAGACTGTGACCTGTCGGGTCTCGATCTGTCAGGTTATGACTTCACCGGAGCCGTCATGGTTCGGACGAACCTCACACGGACCAACCTGACGGGTGCGAATTTCTCAATGGCCCGCATGGTCGACGCATCGCTGGTTGGGGCGAATCTCGATCAGACCATCCTGTCGGGTGCCACTTACTGATGTCGTGACAGATAAGGTGACAAAATAACCATTGACCGATTTGGCCGATCTGGTATAGTCGTTGACAGCAATGAAGGATATGCGTGATGGTTGATTCCAACGCAATCATCTGTGAATTTTTTGGTAGCAAGAAATTCATTCTCATTGCCATCTGTGGCGGCACATGTGTCGTTGCAATCGTGGCCTACAGATTAGTTGATATGTTTTGTTAACTGTGACAAATGGAGTGACAGATGAATCAGGAAGAACTCGACAACATCCTTGCTTCGGGCGAACCGGTCAACCTGTGTAACGCCGACCTGTATGGTCTCGATCTGTCGGGACGGAATTTTCGCAATGCCATCCTTGTCGGGGCGAACATGTCGAAGGTCAACGCCGCTGCGGCGAACTTTCACAACGCAGTCATGCATCGGGCGGTATTCGAGGACGCCAAACTCGACCACGCCAATATGAGTGACATTCAGGGCATCGGCATGACTGTGACGGATTGTCAGGCCAACCATGTTAACTTGAATCGGGCCGTTCTCATCAATGCCGAAATGTGTCGGACGGCGTTTGAGCATTCCCATTTCATGGAAGCCAATCTGACCAGTTCGGTCATTTCGGGATCATCGTTCTATCAGTCTCAGATGCGGCGAATCAACCTCAGCTGCGTCACGGCCAATGAATGCGATTTTCGCGGAACAACGATGGTGTCGGCGGAGGCGGTGAATGCGAATTTCAACCGATGCGATCTCAGTGACGTCGATGCCGAACTGATCAACCTGATCTATAGCGATCTCAGTGAAGCACATCTCACCGGTGCGTCGTTCAAACGGGCCAACATGATTGGCACATTTCTGAATAACGTCGAGGCCAATGATGTCGATTTCAGTGATGCCGACATGCAAGCCGTGATGGCCCATCACGCGAATTTCGACCAATCGGTGTTCAATCGTGTCAATCTGTCCATGTCGCGACTCATTTATTCCCATATGAGGCGAGTGTCACTGATCGATACGAATCTGACGCAATCTGACATGTATGGCGTCGACATGGATGGTACCAATGTCGGCAAGGCCAATTTAACCTTTGTCGACCGTACCAAGATCAAAAATTTTGTCGACGTGGAATAGACGGAGCGGGGTGAACGATTCATCTTGACCGGTTTGGCCAATCTGGTATAGTCGAGCCATACATGTGGAGTGACAGATGAATCAGGCAGAACTCGACGATATTCTCGACCAGGACGTCGATATTACCGCTCCTTGTGGCGTCGACCTGTCTGGTGCCGACCTGTCGGGTCTCAACCTGTCTGGTCGAACCCTGTACCGGGCCAATCTCTGTGGTGCCCGCTTGGTTGGCGTGCGGGCCAAGAACGCATGCTTTGATCGTGCCAACATGGTTGGGGTCGATGCGTCGAAGGCAATTTTCGACGACTGCAAGATGACCGGCATCGTGGCCACTGACATCAACCTCCGTGGCAGCAAGATCAATGGGGTCGATTTCACCGAAGCCGACTTCACCGGTGCCAACCTCAGAGAGATCAAGTTTACCGAAACCCACATGCTCAAGGTCAATCTGACCAAGGCCAATATGGATAATTCGATCTTCGAACGCTGTCGCCTGTACAAGGCAAACCTGAATGCCGCGTCAGTCGTATTGGCCGAATTCGTCGAATGTGATCTTTCCTGGGTCATGGCCATTCGGGCCAATCTGAGTGATTCGAAATTCGGCATCAGCAATTTCAGTCATAGCAATCTGACTGAGGCGGCGATGGATCGTGTCCATCTGATTCGGTGTGATTTCAGTAAATCGCTGGTCGTTGGGGTCGAGATGTTCAATTCCGTCATGACTCAGTGTCATATTCCTTGGGCAGATTGGCGTGCCGTCAATGCCTGTGGGGCCTATTGGACGGATTGTCAGTTTCACCATTCGTCACTCAGGGGACTTGGTCTGACATGGACGAATCTGACTCGTGTCAACTTCACCGGTGCCGACCTGACGGGTGCCGATTTTACCAGCAGTGTCGTCGAAGGTATCGTGGTGTCCGAGACGATCCTCGATCACATCGTCACCGATAAGTCCAATTTCCCAACTATGGATTAGACTGACATGACCATCGATCTCGACGCCCTTGTCCTGTTGCCGTGGAAGACGACGACTGCGTATCTCCATGACGAATACGTGTTGCCCAGGAAGATTGATTTCAATGACATGGCATTGACGGCATGGACGGCGGAAATTGGTCCGTTCGTCTGCTATTTCGCCAGAATCAGTGGATCGTATCAGCTTTGCGTCTTCGACACCGCTTATGGCGATTTGCCCGTTCTGTCCCATCGGTCGAAGGAATTCAATCATATCGGTGAACGCATTGCCATCGACGTCACCGAGAGGCAAGCCCGAACCGTCGGCCACTTCAATACCACGTTGGTCGATTTGCGGGCACAGACATTCCGTCCTGGACAGCGGATCATGATCGACACCAAGCATGGCGACTACTATGCCACGGTCGTGGACAACAATGTCATCGTCGACAACACCGGAAAGACTTCGGCGTTACCGAAGAATCTCTCCGACGTCCATGTCGTCGTCGACACCATTGGCGTGAACTGCAATGGCGTTGACTGTTCGTGGTCCGAGATGGTTCTTCGCCTGTATAAGAATGATGATTGTCATCTCATCCGATCCATCTATGACTATGTTGTCGATCACACGGCGGCCGGACACTTTCAGGGAAAGTCAACTCCGTATCTGATTCAGCGGAATAAAAATTTCAAATAATCACCAACATTGCCATTGACATCACTGGCCTCCATGGTAAGATCGTTCTTATCAAATGGAGGAACACATGACTGACATCAATCCTGATCGTCTCGATCTCAATGGCCTGAAGGGGCTTCCGTGGAAATCGGCTGTCGGGTTTCTCGACGACGAGAACGGCTTTTTTCCGCACCGCCTGGACGATTCTGCCACTCAGATCACCTGTGTCCGTGCCAAGAAGGGTGAATTCACCATCTACCTTCATAGCGGTCACAGCATGGCGGTCTTTTCCGACGAATATGGCGAGATGGGCGTCCTGACCATGATCGGCAACCACAAGCTCGTGCCGATCAGCAATGCCATCCTCGCGACGTTGCAGGAAAAGGCCAAGGTGGCGTTCGACGATTTCGCTGACATGCTCGTCATGACGGCGGTGGAATGATCGTCTTTCTTGACATCGACGGCGTCCTCGTCTGCCATCGTGTCCATTGTGCCTATGGCGACGAAGGAGAAATGAAACGGTTCGATCCGGCCGCCGTGGCCCTGTTGAATCGTTATGCGGATCGAACCGTCATTGTCGTGTCATCGACGTGGCGGAAGTACAATACACGGGAATCGATGGAAACCATCTTTGCCCAAAATGGCCTAGTCGTTCCGCTACATGACGATTGGAAGACCATCGTCGGTCGTGGGTTTCGTGGCGATGAAGTGGACGAATGGTTGTCCCGTCATCCCGAAGTAACCGACTATGTCTGTGTCGACGATGATGGTGATTTTCATGATCATCAGCGGCACATCAAGACACATTGCCATGACGGCTTTGTCGCTGAAGCTGTCGTCGAATACATCGACCTGATGGAGGGAAATGATGAAGATCGGTGATCGCGTGCGTCTCGACTATCCGCTCAATTACCTACCGAAGCATTTCATTCCCCAAGGGGCGACGGGGACGGTGGTCGACATAGTTCCCAATACCATAGATGGAAAGTCTGTCTTGTCTCCGTCTGTGGCGTGGGATCGCCTCGATGGCCAAAAGGGTACCGTCATGGCGAAGACGACATGGGAGTCTTTGGCAGGAATTACCACAATCGCATCGAAAGCCGATCACTTCGACGTCGTCGTCAACGGCGTCATCATGTTGTGGTCCGAATTCGTCATCGACTATCCCAGAGACGGTTACGGCGATATCCTCGATGCCATCAACGTCGAAGGCGGCCGATATGTCGGGGACGGCCTTGTGGTGAGACGTTTCTGAAAAATTGACTATTTTGGCAAATTTGTCATTGACAGTTTTGCCAAAACCGCTAATATCGTCCTTGTCATTCACACCAACGGAGGATCAAGACATGACAGCAGCAGTGGAAACGATGGCCTATGCGGGTGCAACGCCGTGGCACGGTCTGGGCAAGCCGGTTTCGGACAACCTGACTCCGACCGAGATGACCGTCGCGGCGGGTATCGACTGGTCCATCGCCGTTCGCGACTTTCCGGTCGTCGAAGGTCTGACCAACGACACCAATCTGCGTCTCCTGGTTCGTGAGAACGCCGATGGTACTGCCAATCTCTTCGACACCGTGTCGAACCGCTACAAGCCGATCCAGAACGTCGATGCCATGCAACTGTTTGCCGATGTCGTCGCCACCGGTGACATGACCATGGAGACGGCGGGGTCGCTGAAGGACGGTCACATCGTCTGGGGTCTGGCCAAGACGGCCGAGGGTTTCGATCTGGGCGGCGATCCCGTCGAGGGCTACCTGCTCATGTATCTGCCGCACAAGCCCGGTGCGTGTCTGCAAGCCCGCTACACGCCGACCCGCGTCGTCTGCCGCAACACCCTGTCCATCGCCCTGTCGGAGACGTCGATCTCCGGCGTGGTCAAGCATCGCCATGATCGCCTCCTCACCGATGCCGTCATGGAGTCGATGAAGGAACAACTGGGCGTGCGGAAGTCGCTGATGTCTGATCTGTCCGATCAGGCGAAGCATCTGGCGGGCGTTTCGCTCAACGAAGCCGACATGATCCGCTATCTCGCACAGGTCTTCGATCCCAGCGTGATCGCTGATCTCGACGAACATGACATGTTCCCGACGAAGATCGAATTCGCCAAGTCGACCAACGTGAAGTCCGATTTCACCCGGATCATCGACGGCAAGGAACTCAACCTTCTGAACGGCAAGTCGGCGTTCGTCCGTGCGTGCCGCGAACTGGAGAGCCAGCCGGGTTGGGAACTGCCGTCGTCCAAGTGGACCGCGTGGGGTGCCTTCAACACCGTCACCTGGGGTCTCGACCATCTGATGGGTCGCACCGATGCGAGCCGCATGGAAGCTTCCATCGGTCGCAACCAGTTGATCAAGGATCGTGCCCTTGATCTGGCACTGAAGCTGACGAACAGCCCGACCACGGTCTTCGCGGGTGCTGATCTCGATGCCACCGAGGACGCCGAGGGCGGTGAAACCGAGGCGGTCGAAGTCGAGACCACCGAGACCGAGGCGGTCGAAG
>CAZBXG010000016.1:3008-23414 GCA_964495925.1 uncultured Thiopseudomonas sp. | reverse complement strand
ACCGAGGCGGTCGAAGTCGAGACCACCGAGACCGAGGCGGTCGAAGAAGTCGCCTAACCAAGACAGGGGGAACCTTCGGGTTCCCCCTTTTTTCTTGATCATCTTGGCCATTGTGGTATAGTCGATCAAATGGAGATTTTTATGATTAAGATTCATGAGATGATTCAACTGATCAAATCGGCCCATGACGGGCAGATGTACGGGGATCGTCCTTATTGGACACATCCGAGGGCCGTTATGGATTTCCTCGGTGCCGCACCCGATGAAGTCAAGATCGCCGCACTGGGCCATGATTTGTTCGAAGACACCACTGTGACTGTGGCTGATTTGAAAACAAAAGGTGTGCCATATCGGTCTATATGGCTGATAAGGCAACTCGCACGACGAGCCGACGAAACCTATAAGGAATATATTGAGCGATTGATTGCGACGTCTGATCGTGATGTCCTTGTAATCAAACGGGCCGACCTGATGGTCAACCTAAATGGTTGCACTGAAAGACAACGGCGGCGATATGAGTTGGCGTTGGCCAAAATCTCTATGGCATTGGCCGATTTGGAATTATCAATTTAACACTTGACCTGTTTGGCCATTATGGTAAAGTCATTTTTATCAAATGGAGCCAAACATGGACAAGCCGATTTTTCCACGTCGAACCAGTCAGGTACTTGCCGCCCTTGGTAATCCGCCGCATCTCGAACTCGTACAGGGCGAAGGCTACTGGTATTTCATTTTCGATGACGGCGATTTCTATGAGACTCATTCGGTGACAACTTATCGGCTGTCCCATGTGTCGTTGGATTCATGGGTCGCGGAAGGTCAAGAATTTCTCAATAAAGTCGAACAGTTCAAATCAGAAGCCAATGGAGGTTGAAATGACGCATCAGTATCATCGAGTCATCGACGACAAGACGGTCAAGATGTCTGGGCCGATTTATCGGCTTCTGATGGAATCGATTCGTCGGTTCACCCTTCATGGTCACAACTATGACTGGGACATCGAGCGGGCATGGACCGGTCTGTCTTATCCGTCCGTGTATAAGCCCGTCGTCGCGGCGGGAATGATGGAAGCGGTGTATGGCGAAGTTCCCCGGATTGTCGGATGGTATCGTCTGACGCCGTTCGGCCGCAAGGTCGTCGTTTCGATTGTCAAGGATCGTCCGCTATTGGAGTCACGGCTTCGTATGATTGACCATTTCGGTCATAGCGGGCCGATGTCCCCGATTGACCGAATCATGCTGCTTGACCAGTATGGCATTTGGGATGGTTCTGGAAAAAACTTTCCCGGATTTACCAATTAGCCTTGACAGGCATGACTGGTAAGGTAGAATCAAGATGTTCGGTGGAAATGCGAGTTGACTTGCAAGTCGCCCATCGAAATATGTAAATGAAAATCACATCGGCGAGGTGCCGCACATGACATGGACCTAGTTGGGGTCAAAATGACCTAAATCGTCATCAATGGCGGGACACAGTTCGCCGCCGCCCTTTAGATGGGAGATATTGATGATGTCAGGTAATTCGCGAAAGCAACATTATCTGCCCGCCCTTTTCCTCCGCTGTCGCCTTTTCCCATTGCCCTGTCGGTGGCATCGTTCCCGCCGCATGGAATGAGGATACAAGTGGGAGAACCCCGCCAATGACGTGGCCGTAGTTGAGATGAAACCTTTTTAGAAAAACAGATCGGTATAGAAACCTCGTGAAAACAGAACCGGAGATGGAATAATATGACATGGCCGTAGTTGGGATCATCCCTTTTTAGATATACAGAGAAAAGAGCAGGGAGGGGCATGTTGTCCCTCCTTTTTTCTTGATCATCTTGGCCATTGTGGTATAATCGAAATAACAAATGGAGGATATGAATCATGATTACCGAAACCGGTCGTAAGCATCTCATCGATATCATTGAGAGCAAATGTTATATCGTTCCGGGCGATGGTTTTCTCGATTTCCATATCCCGCTGATGACGAAGGAGATTCCCGACTTCGTCGACGAATGCAACACCGGTGGTATCCACGATACCTGTGTTCGTGATCGTGTCAGCGATTACTTCGGCATGCACTACGTGGGTCGTCCGTGGCCGATCAACATGGACACCGAAGAAAGCACGAATGACTTCATCACCAAATACGTCGAGGCCGTGAAGGCTGATCCGTTGGCTTCTCTGACTCCCGAATAACTGCGTCGTCAAATTGACCATTATGGCAAAATAGTCATTGACTCGATTGGCCGTTATGGTATTGTCTTTCTAACAAATGGAGGGACACATGGATATTTCGATTTTCGCCCCAATGGTCAACGAACGGCGTCAGAACAACGCAGTCGCGGCAATCGAATTGCTCGAAAAGTCCGTCGAGGCCGGTTCGATCCCGCTGGTTCGTTTCAACGAAGCCAAGGATGATCTGAACCGGTGGGTCGAAGAAGTCATCGATCATCTCTTGAATGTCCATCGCAAGGATTTCACCGCCCACATGATGGCCGCCTATGAGGCACTGTCTTGCAACGGCATCACCATGATTGGTTCGATCCGCAAGAAAGTCGCCAAGGCTGAGGTCAACGAGGACATCCGGGTCGCCCTCTATGGGTGGTGTGATCGCCTCGAACCGATTGGCGAGTTGGTCAAGAAGGCCAAGACGATCACGGTCAAGCGGCAACCGAAAGGTGACGCCGAACCTGTCTATCAGTCCCCGGTGGCAACCAAAGCGGCCATCGAACTGATCAAGACCGAACTGACGGAGAAGCTGACGCCGCTGATGGATCGATGGAAGGACAATCATCGGCAGCATCTCACCGACATGGCGAACCGTATTCTGTCCGGTGAACCGGTTCCGTCGTCGTGGTTCGGCCTTCTCACGAATATCGCGGATGTCAAGTTTACCCGCCGTGATCGTCAAACCTACGCGGCGGGGACGATTGTTGAAAAGAAACTCAACAATTTCGTCGAACGGGAAGCACAAGTGATGCTCAATGGATTTCTATCCAAGCAGATCACCAAGATCGGCTCGATCATCGACCGCAAGTTCGCCCAAGGTGAAACCTTCCTGTCCATTGCCTGCACGGCGAAGGCCAGCTATGTGATCACCGCAACGGTTTCGGTCGTCCTGTCGGGGTGTTCGTTCGACGTCATCACTGACATTCGCCACAACATTTCCGTCCACGGTCTGCCGTTCCTGCAATTCCCAAGCAGGTTCGTCAATATCATTCAGGGCGAAACTCTGTTTGCCGCGAAAAGCGAACAGTGGATGAACGAAGAATTCTGATCATCAATGGCAGGTTTGGCTTGACTGTTTGGCCAAACCTGCCATTATGGTGTTATCGAATGGAGGTTGTGATGAATCGTAAAGAAAAAATCGCACTTTGCGAGTTCATCGCATCCATGGAATGGTCGCAAGATCCCAGTTCAGCAGCAGCAGCGGTAAAGGCTGAAGTTGCACATGATTTGCGACATCTGATGAAAATTGATGACAATGATGCCGATCTTGGCTTTTTTCGTCTGTGGGAAATTGCCAATCATTGTCTCGAAGAGTCGGAGGGTGATCGTTTCGACGTATGGATGGATCGTCTCGAAGAATTGGAACTCCTGCACAACTACGATTGGATAGTTTCTGCCATCGAAGACTGTGGCAGCTTCAAAGCCTTCTATGAGAAATATTCAAAGGCGGAAGCCTGATTTGTCAGATAATCATTGACACCAATGGCCATTGTGGTACCGTTGTTGTCAAATGGAGGTTTCGATGAAACGCAAATATGTCACCAAATGTCGCCGACCCAAGATGTCGCATCATCGTGGTCGCACATGGGATGTCTGCATTGTCATCGACGTCGATGGCGTCGAAATCACCGGATACATGGATACAACGTGGGGGGAATGTTTCTATTTCTCCCGTGATGGCATCCAGTGGTACCGTGGCGATATGCGGGATTTCGAATACAAGGAACGTCATCTCGTCAATCTGTTCGACCTCAATAAGACCGTTCCCCGGAAAGGTCGTCTGTGATGGTCATGAACTTCGATGACACGATGGACAAGTGGGATCGTCTGACAGGCTTTGACGCGGACAAGTCGCGGCTGAATCTACATGAATGGCATATCCGCGACATCAACGAGTCCATCGCTGATATTCGTCGAATCGAAAACGGTGATTTGACCGCATGGGGGATGCTGGACTATTTCGTTCGTACCTATTTGAATTCCAAGACTTTTACGGTCAAAGACCTGATCGTCGATCCCGATGCGGTCGACGAATACCTGCGTATCACTCGCGAAGTCTTTGCCACCCTGCATAGCGATGACATCCAGGGCCAGTTGGTCGAATTTCGGCAAATGGTCCATCGGTCGTTGTCTGCCATGGACGCGGCGGATGTCAGGGAAACCGATGTCGCCAATTCGGTCGACTCGTTGATTTTCTTGCGTCGTGATGCCTTGGTGGCAATCGACAAACTCCACACCTATCAATTCCTGATGGGAGAATTTTCCGACAAGCCGCCAGTGATGTTGAAGACGATCCATCAGTTTTGGGATGTCAACAATCTCATCATGGCGATGCGGGATCAGACTTGGCATGGCGTGTCGGTCAATCTGATTTGTCATCCCAGTAATCCCGAACGATCCTATTTCGCCTTCGGTATCCGCAACGGCGACAACATCATCGTCTTGACCGACAAGGTCAAATGGGCCTTTCCTGGGCAGGCGGATTTGCGTCGTCGGCCGGAACGGGATTTTGCCAAACGGGTTGCATCGAATCACTTTCCCTATGAGTTGATCCGATATGACGTTGACGAGGAAGGCGAAGTTTTTTTCAACGCCGAAACCGGCTTGGTGCCAATTCAGGCGACATCGGTGCCTATGACGACTATCAGTCAACTACCGCCCCATCAGGCGATATGGCTTACCATGATGTCGTCGTTGATCTCGAATCGATTCTGGCGGCATCGCAGGACGGCCAAGGAACTCGCATATACGGGAGAAATGATTCAGCACAAGAATCGTCTCATCGAAGGCGTCGATCCAGCCGCCCTGCCCGCCGTGACCGATTATCGACCGTTGCAGTTGGACCGTCTTGCGGCCAACGATGTGATTGGCGAAAAGGTTGTCGAACATCTCGGTAAATCCGTTGGCATCAACCAATGGATGGTCGACCGATATGGCCATTGTGTTTCCGACGACATCGTAAACCTGATTGGCGATTCAACATCATTGGTCGCAGTTGACGATGACGGCAAAGTCATTGCCCATAAGCATGATCAGTTCAAGCGGCTCGCCCCCTGGAATCGTCCGTCTTACAAGTTACAGCGGATCGATCCGACCGATTTTGGCACAGAAGATGAGTTGCGGGCCGATCAGGCATTTATCGGTCGCCACAATGCCGCCAAGTCCATTCAAAAAGCAGTCAACGACGACTATGATCGTCTTCGCAAATTCGTCATCGATTCATATTGGGCCGCCATACGGGATAATGAAGACAACATCTTTGAAATGGTCCGCAAGTCTCCCGATGGAACGCCGATTGAATGTTACAAAGATGGCATCGGCCATATCGGCAATAACATGGTCCGCAATACCGGTGATGGCATGATTGTCAAGGCGGCAAGCCTGAAATCCATGTTGTGGGATTATGATGACTTTTACGGTGAAGGCAATTGCCTCATCGGTAGCATCAATGGCGGCAAGTATCACTGCCACGTCACCGATGCTGTTGCCAGCTATCGGATCAAGATACTTCCTCGCACCGTCGACGATTTGATCGCGTTGGTGGGTTCCAAGGAAAATCTACCAGATCTGCTACATCATTGGTATTCACGTCACAACAAGCCCTATGTGGGTAATCACATCCTTTATCGGATCGACCCATTCGATGTGATGAACAATCCGTGGTCAAAATGTTCCCTCGGTGTGATCATCTATCTGTCCAAGCGTGGATGGAAGCAGTTGCAGTTGCCGTCAATTAATCCGTAAATGACAAATCCGCCGGTTTTTACGACCGGCGGAGAAGGTTTGTTGACGGCGTGGATAAATTGATGAACTCGGGGCTTCTTCCAATAGATAACCGAATTCGACCGACCCACATTAATAGTATCGTTGATATCAACGATCCCTGCAATATACTTATTCGCTTTTTATCTCATCTGGAATATTTTTTTCAAAAAACACATTTTTCCTCTTGACCGGCCATGGCCCTGTGATATGATCGGGGCAACTTAAATGGAGGTTGTGATGTTTGCTATTCTTTCCAACGAAGCCAAGAACGTCATTTCCGGCAAGGTCGTGTCGGTACTCAATCGCGGCGATGTCCTCGCCTTTCAGGGCAAGGCCAACAGCCTGTGTGAGCAGTTCAAGGTCGCCGATGGCGTCATCGCCATGGATGGCGTGGATGCCAAGGAAGGTACCTACAATCTGGTCGAGTTCCATGTCCGCAAGGAATGGTCGATCCGGGCACGGTGGGCACGTCGCTTTCCTGTCAGCGATGTCTTTTACCGCCTCGTCGCGGGTGGTGAAGGTCCGACGGTCGTACTGACCAACGAGGCTCCGGTCGCCGCTACGGTCGAACCCGCCGTGTCGGCGGAACCGGTCGCTGAAGTCGTCGATGACACCAATCTGCCGACGCGGGAATTCATGCTGAACAAGGCAGCTTCGGTCGTCACCGAGATCGCCATGGCGACTCATGTTCGCCTCGATACCGTCGATGGTCGTATCGTGCTGCGTCCGACTCAGGCGGATTTCGAGCCGACCGGTTTTGTCAAGATCGGTGACAAGAAGTCTGATGGCACCAATCGGCGGTTTCGTGCCAAGGCTGACATCGCTCCGGGCAAGTATGGCATCACTGGTTCGTTCCATGTCGTTGCCGTCGATGACGCCGATGTCGTCGGTACCGTGACGGTGAAGTAATCACCATGGGGGCGGGGATAACCCTGCCCCCATTATTTTCCACGGAGGACGTAATGTCTCAGTGTATCAAACTCTATGTCCCGATTGGCAACATGCCATTCATGTCGGTCGCTATGTCGGTGTCTCACATCATCCATAGCGTTCATCACGATCTTCTCAATTCGGTCATGGCCATGACGGGAAAGAACCTCGTCCAACTGGTCAACGATCCAGAATGCCGAACCGGTAATGTGGATTTTCGGTTTCACTTTTCGGGCGACTATCCCGGCTATGCCACGTATCCCGATTCCATCTATGGCCATGTGTGGTATCGCGGGGAAAATCGCAAAATCCACATCTTCATGGACGGTGATGGGCATGATGCGGCCAATGTTGGCCTTCTTGGTCCCCACATCATTGTCAGCCTTGACCATCATGGTTGTGCCGCCAAACTCATGGACGCCTATGCGGTGGAGATTTCGAAGCACGCCGATAACGTCTACGGCCACATCGACGGCGACAACAAAATCGCCAACTATGTCGGCGGCATTCAGATGAGCGACAGCATTCTGATCAGGCAGAGATAGAAATCTGCTTGATTTTTCCGGCCAATGTGAGACAATGGACATCAATGGAGGACCAAATGATTGATCTGATTTTCAACGCCATCATGTCCATTGTCCCGTTGCCGCCAAAGCCGATTCGGATCGATGACATGGAGGTTGAAACGCCCAAATCGATTCAACCGACCAATCATGTTCGTCCGTTGTGGACATTTCGCCGTTATTAAGGATCATCGCAATGGCATACAATGACGGCTACAATGATGTCATCGTCGTGACCGATGACTTCTATATCAGCTACCTTGACGACAGTAGCGTCTATGGCTGTGACACCACAGCCTTGGTGACGACGGTGAATAAAAATCCCGTCAATTTTTACATCCTTTGTGGTGATCATTCGGCCGCATACAAAAAGATTGCCAAGGATGGCTTCGACGCCTGTCTGAAATACTTTAAAGATAATTCTCACCTTCATCATCGACGTTCTGAAAAACCATAAGAGGGCATGATGTTCGAAAATCATCCCGGTCATGACACAGAGTGTCATTTGAAAATTCGCATCACAGCAAAACCAAATGGGACTTCCCAAAACGGCTTTGCCTGTTCATGGACCGGCGGCCATTGTCTGCCCTGTGAGAAATGCGATTCGTTTCGTCTTGCTCACAAGAAGGAATCGACTTGATGGGGCATATCATGTCGTCCTCATATGATTTCGACTATACCGTTCTGATCGGTGACTACCGCTTTGTTGATCTCGAACTGACCTATTCGGTGTCGAATCAGATGGACCAATATGCGGCGAATATTGATCTTGCTGTCACCCAATGGGATCGAGCCAGCGGGATCAGTTTTACCAAGGTCGACAATGGTGGCGATATCCACTTCATCACAAGTCTCGAACCACACGCCTGGTATGGCTATTATGCGGGTAACGCTCTCATCGGCGGCTATGCATGGAAAGATGTCGATGAGACTGACATGTCCATCGACCGAAGCTATGTCGCCATGACTCCGGCAGGATTGGCTCATAATGTGAACAGGTTGTTATTGCACGAAATCGGCCACGCCTTGGGACTCAATCACGTCAATGACGCCAATCCCGATCTGGGCGGCGAATACACTGTCATGAGCTACATGTGGCCCAATATGACATTAGGGCATTGGGACAAACTGGCCATATGGGATATGTATGGACGGGATCAGATCATCGAAGGCAATGACATCGGTGGTGCCGGTAACGGTGATCGCATCTATGGCGACCATGGCGACGATCTCATATATGCCTACAAAGGCCCCGATAGCGTCTTTGGCGGCGTCGGTGACGATCTGATCTATCTCGGTAATGGTCATGATCTCGTCGATGGCGGCAATGGCAATGATACCATCGTGTCCGGTAAAGGCAATGACGTCCTCATCGGCGGTGGTGGAGAAGACGTCTTTGTCATCAACGGCCATGGTAACAAAACGATCTATGACTTCAATGTCAATCACGGTGATCGTATTGCCAATCATACAGGCGAAGATTTCGAATGGTTCCTTGATGGGACGACTTGGAAGCTGATCAATTCGGTTGCCACGATTACAATGCGTTCATATGTTCCAAATACCGAAGATGTCATTTGGTCAGATGAATCGACCGATTGGTTATTTGCATAAATGGTCGTTTTTCTCTTGACCATTTTGGCCATCGTGGTATGATCGGATTATCAAATGGAGGTTAAGATGATCAAGATGACGCCGACGATGGAAAAGATTCTCGCCTTCCTCGCAACGACGGATGCAAAGATCAGGTCGTGCCGTGGCATCAACTTGACCTATCACTACTACATCAAGGACGTCGACGACGACACTATCGTCAAGTGGTTCAAGATGTCCGGTCGTGGGGTTCGCATCAACGGTAACACGTTGAGCAATCTTTATCAGGCCAATCTGATTCGTCGTGTTGAACACCATTACACCGAATCTGTCTATTCGATTACCAACGAGGGCAAGAAGGCTATCGCGGATCGCCTGCCCGATATCGTCGCCGAAATCGAGTCCGCATCTTCCGCCAACAAGAAGCTGGTCATTCTGAAGACTCGTCCATCTTCGTACTACATGAAGGTTAAGAAGTATCGGTTTGCGGCTTTGGCTGAAGTGGTTCGCGAAACGCCCAAGCGTGTCTATGTCAATATCATCGACAAGGTCACGTCCGAATATAACATCGTCGAAGGGTATGGCAATGCCACTTACGTCGATGTCAACCAGGTCGTGGCGTCTGATGTCACCCGTGAACAGTGGGAACAGGCCAAGGCAGCTCAGGCGGAGCATATCACTTGGACGGACAATCTTGTCGTCGAAGAAAAGGATGAACTCGCCCCGATCATCAAGCGATATGAGGATCGTCGTATTCAGGGGGCGGCACAGTTCGAAGACGCTGTGGCGGAAATTTTCAAGAAATGACCGCCTGTGTGAGATCCGGAATGTGTTGCAAAAAAGGCCCTTGCCCGTTCGGTGAATGGGACAGTAAGGCCAAACAATGTCGTTATCTGGAAGTGGAGGAACAGAATGACCAATTCACCCGATATGCCTGCGGACGATACGACTACATCTGTTCCCTGCCCCCAGAATACTTCGCAGACTTCTCACCAGCATTCGGGGCCGGATGCTGCATGTCTCTGTTCAACACAAACAGAGAAGCCATTCTCCGGCATCTCCGAAAGGGAAGTGATCGCAGTGCTGTCACTGATGCTGGTGACGGCAATGGAGAATCATCCGAGTCCTGATCTATGGTGGCTGATCAGTCATCAGGTAATCGCGAGGGCAAAAGCGATTGGTATCGACGATGATGTCGTCGATGCCGTCCTCACGACAATTGGCGGTAAGAATATCAAGACCATGTATCCCGAAGGCTTTTTCTGAGGATCGTCATGACATCGATGGATTTGTTCGACCGTGTCGTCCGCAATGACGACACCGCTGCCCCAGTGCCCTACGAGGGGCTGTATGAGCATTTCGGCATTGACGTCAAAGGCAATTACCGCCTGACAGGGCAACTCACCGCCTTCTTCGTCAAGGCTCGTTATCATCAACGAGGAATACATTGTACATCGTGGGAATGCAGTAATAAGTATTATGGCTTATCTGTGTTGTTTCATGAAAATAAACCGGCCGCGATCATCGAGCAAAAGAATCCGTGCAAAGGATGCTATGACATTCAATGGGTGTCACAACAAGCGGCCATGGATGTCTGTTGCCTGTTACACGATTTGATTGAAATGACCCTGTTAAATAGCGTCGTCATCGACCATGACATCCCGGTCGAAACCTATCGCCTGACATGGGCATCCGAGATACCAAAGGTGCCTGCTCTTCGTCGGGCCACGCTCGATGGCATCGAAGTCACCGAATTTGGCGATCCCATTGATGGTTCCGAACATATGATTGGAGTTGTCGTCGGTGGTCAGGACAAAGTCGTCCGTGTGTCTGATTTGGTCTTTTTGTCCAATATTTCCGACTAGATCGTTTCGATCCACGAGATAGTCAAAAAAAGCCCCCCAAGATTGGGGGGCTTTTGTTTAGGCGATGTGTTCGACTTGTTTGAACAGACTGTGGGCGGCGACGATGGCGGCGGTGTTCATGAACTCCGCATAGGCGGCATCCTCGATCCTCGCCAAGCCCTCGACGACATAGGGACCATGATTATCCGTGCGACGGATCCACACCTTACCCGGTCGCATCTTGCCTGCATCGCCCCACACGGAGTCGCGTTCGAAATAAGAAACCCGCGTACGACCGTCGACCAACGTGGCGATCTTGCCGTCGATGACAGCCTTGGCAGTCGGACGATTCCGACCATCACCCTCGAAGCCGCCATGGCTGACGAGGACGAAGTCATGCGTCACCGGACGAAGCAGGAGGGCGAAGACCTTGGTTTGGTCGAAAAAGCCGTTGACGTTCCGCTGAAACAGAGGCCGCGTGATCATCACTTCGACCGGACGACCGACAGGCGGTTCTTCGCCTTTTTCGAAAAAACACAATTGATGGCCAATCTTGGCAATCACTTGGCCGTTCTTGGGATTCTCGAATGGAACCACCATGAGACGATCATAAGACATTTTGTACTCCATTTGTAATGTCTAAAAACTATCCATGTCTGTGTAGTATGACCGAAATGATAATTTCGGTCAAGACTAATTTTATTTCCTTCGTACGGTCCAGTAACCGTAAACACAATTCTCAAACATGTAATCGCAACTTGTGTCCAAGACGACGCCATCGACGACGGCAAAGACATGTTTGGATACACGGAGAATCATGCGATTGGAAATCTGATCCATGTCGCAGCATCGCATGCGAGGTTCACCTTTCACCGCCTGCAATGGATGCCATATGAAATAATTTCCGAAAAGTTCAAATGGCTTTTTCGGTATATCCCATCGTTGGCCAGACTTTCGACCCATTGCAGCGACGGCGTCATATGCTTCGTCATATGATACCTGACAGGTCAAAGCAATCGCCCTGACCGTACAGTCATTTTTTTGCTTTGGCCGTTTTGACGTAGATCGTCCGGCGTCATTCCATCTGAACTGATCCATCATTCCTCCGTTTATTCAAATCTATCATAGGCCATTGAAAAGTCAAGTGGATTTTTTCAAACAAATTAGTTGACCTTTTCGGCCACTATGATAGTATGGATGTGAAAGAGGCAAATCAATGATACATGTTGTGCGTTTCAATCGTCAGAATTTCATTGGTATCGAAGACAGACGCATTTCCGTCCTCGTCACCGATGTCACGGATGTCACTGATGTCATGCTTGTCAGTGATTCGTCTAATGAAAAGTTTCGCTTTTCCTATGACGAGGAAATGACCAAAGAGTTTTCCTCTAATTACGATTTTTGGGATGGTGAGGAAATTCATCGTCTCTATCAGAGCACTCAATGTAATTGGATACTTGACCTATGGATGAAATCTGATAGCAACGAAGGTGCTCAGGAAATGGTGGTGTTGTGATGGTTGATCGCTTTACCTTGCCAGTCATTGGCCAGTTTGAGCCAACTTCCGATGCCACCTATGTCTGTGAGACACGTGGTTGGCTCAGTAGCATGTGGGCCGCATATTACCTGTCGTGTTTACTTGGCGTCGATGCTGTCGATGCCGGTACGTGGCTGACGCCGATTCGGTTTTTTGTCAAAGGAGACGATTTGGAATCGCTGCGGCAGTTACTCGAAGATGAACTTCAAGAAAACAAGTTTGATCGAAATCAGTCAGCTATTGTGATCGTACATTCTCATTAAAACGACAAATACCGTTGTTGTCAACGACCATGACGATAACGTCATTGTCATTTTCTCCCGTATGAATCAGGTCATTTCTTCTTGTATGGAAATATGCAAGAACAAAATCTTCAACATCATATCTATTATATTTGTCCACTTTTAATATCCGATATGTCAAAACATCGGCCATCCTGTCCTTTCCAAGTAAAAATGTACCAACATGGTTGTTCCCATCAGGAGTTATAATTTTCCATCTAGATACATTTTGTCGATACGGATGATAATGAACTTCAATGATCAAACCGACATGTTCCGCCCATATCGGTGAATCGATCATCAGACCCATATCAGATTACCAAGAAAATCATTATCACTATGATCACGGCGATGATCACGGCGATAGAAACGCTATCCCATATTGTGCCATTACCTTCAATTGGCGGGAATTGGTCAAATTCATCATCCATGACATCGATGATATCAGATGTCCCGTTGATGTCAAAAAGAACCCGTCACGAATGACGGGTTAGGGGGAGGAAAACCTTGGGGTGAATTCAGCGTATGAGGAATCGCTGATGTGGTCAATGGATTTCTTTCTGGCAGCAACCATCAGGGACAGGAAGGTTTGACTATCACCGGGCGATCTCATTTCGACCACAACGTCGTCATAGGGTCCGACACGCCCATCAATGTGGGCGGCGAAGCCATCGACGGTGCCGCTGTAATAGAACCGTTCCGATCCAATCCAATAGTGAAGCTGATATGTCATGAACCTATTTATCCACAGTTAATGATCCATCATCCTATACATGGCATGTCAGATCAATCGATTTATTCGTCTGGCTTCCATACAGGAATCGGATTAATTGGCTTGTAGATTTTTGAATAATTCTTAATAGCTTCCGTGACCAAACGGCCATCGTTGCGACGTTCAACATTCCGCAAACATTGTTCCGGATCGTTGACAAAATAGATAACCTCGACTTCACATCCGAAACGGGCCTCCATGTATTCGATGGCCAATCTTGCCACATTGCCATCACAGCAGGCGATGTCGCTGACAATGAACGGATCGTGATCAGGCAATCCATTGATATCAACGATATCGTCGATGAACGGGCATCCCAATTGTTCCGATAACGTTTTACCCAAATGGGTTTTACCGGATCCGGGAAGCCCGATGATCAACCATATCATTTGATAAACTCGTAGAGGGCTTTCAGGCTGATCGACTTGGTCGCATAGTCGGTATAGTTGCCATAGTATTCACTGACGCGATATTTTCCATGAACGATCAAGTCAGATTTGAGTCGAAGGAAACGCAAAAACGACAGGTCCGGACAAACCTGTTCGAGAATCGCATAGAGATCGCTGAAATCAGGCTCTTGTTCATCCGAGATGAACGAAGTAGCTTCGCCGCCCCAACAGTTGCCACCACTGGCACCACCGAGAGACCATGAAACTTCCAACTTGTCATCCAAGGTAAGGCTGTTGTCGCCCGTCACGTCGTGGACGATTTTCAGAAAATCTTCCTGTTTCATATCGACCTCCATTGTCACTTATATGTCAATTAAATCAATCTGTCAAATTTTATTTGTCTGTCAGATGAGACCACCATACTTGACGATCTTCGTCTTTCCATGGAAATCCGAAAATATCAGAAATGACTTTCGTCATATGGGCAATCTCATCGTCTTTCTTCCAAGTCGATGACATTTCGACCCATAGGTATCCGTCAAGGCCATAGATGTTATAATCGGGAATTTCTTCGGTCAATCGTCTCACCGTCGGCGTCATATGATGACCGACCGGGCAGGCGAGGAAACCGTTGCCTCGTTTCTTCGGAATCAGAAAACACACCGATGTCGGCTCTATCAGCCGCAATATGTGGGTTTGACTGTTCATCGGACAATCATCGGACTGGCATAGACGTGATTGCCATGACGGTCAACGACGACGAACTGAAATCCAGCCTTACGGCCAGCCTCTTTAGCATCATCGACCGTCCCATATTCACCTTCAAGGTGATAACCGAAATTGACCAAATAGACACGAAACATCATTAACCTCCATTTGACCTATCATACCACATGGCCCATTAAGGTCAATGATTTTGTCGTCACTGGAGACGAATGACCTCGCCGGTTTCGGTGTTCAGACATCGAGTGGTACGTGGATGATAGACGGATTGTGTCGAAATACTCTCCATCGCAGCGACACAGGCTGTTTTGTCCTTCATAGGAATCACTGCCGCAGCCGCATCAAATGGCATGACCAACAAGACCCATCCGAGGAAAAGTGTCGGCGTCATGACGTGATCTCCATGGTTGTGCCTAAATAGGCTTCGCGACAGCGGCGTCCAAGATCACGATCATGACATCGATAGAGATGGACCGAACTGACATACGACGAAACAGGCAGTGTCGACCCGTTGATCAGATCGGCGTTACCACGCTCGATTTCAACATTGGCCTCATCGACTGTGAAGGCATAGGTATCGGTGTCAGGATTCTTGATTTCCTTCACTTGTCCCGTATTACGGGCGAAGACGACTTCTTCCTCCAAGCAAGCAAAGGAAAGATCATGACCGTGATGGGATCGCCACAGATTGCCACGACGAACCAATTCGATCTTGTCGCCCGAAACCATCGTTGAACCCTGACACGCATCAAGTCCATTTTCATCAAACGGCGTAACCGTATAGGTGAAATGGTCATCGCGGACGGTGTGATAGTCGATGTAGGTGACCCGCATGGTCTTCCAATCGGTAAAACCATAGCCGTCGACGAAACGAACCGTGTCACCTTCATAGAAAGGCGTTTCAGGCAGGTCACCGAGACGTACCGTATTGAGCATACGGTCGATGACAGGCTGACGGCCATACTGTTTCACTTGTTCGATGTGTTCGGCACGTCGCTGCTCGATCACCTTGGTAGTTTCGAGAGTAGCCTTGACATCATGGTCATGGCCATGACTGATAGTCCCGTCATCCCACTGGACGATCAGTGACGTATCGAGCCGATAGATGCCAGGGACATGAAAGAACATGTCAGTACCCCATCGATGGCGATAGATGGTACCGCGATAGCGGCCAACGACTTCGCCGATGCTGCCATTGCGAGGACCACGACGACCCCATGATCGTGCTTCGGACGTCATGTCCATGACAACCTTGCCGCCATGGGGATAGAATGCGGTCGAATAGTACATCACGTCCTCCTATCGCAGGTTGGCCAGTTTGGTCAGCATGTCGGCAAATTCCTCACCGACTTCCGTTGGCATCAGCGGGCCATGTGCGGTTTCGGTACGACCATCGATGTACGTGATCGTCCTGAGCATGACGCCACTGCGATGACTGGTATCGCCGACGAACCGATAGGTGACCGACTCGTACGAATCGTCATTCCTGACAGTCGATGTGAAGAAGCTGAGAAGGTTCGACCATTTCTTGTCTATCTTCATGGCCGCCGAGGAAACGGCAGAGAAAGCCTTCCCCATATCCGCACCCTCGGACTTGACCAAACTGTACACGACAGTCGGACCAAATGCCTTGATGCTGTCGAAGTAGGTTTCTTCGTCATCGGTCAGATTGGTATTCATCAAATCCTCCATTTCCCCAATAGTACCACAAATCGAATTATTGACAATCGATTTATTCGACCAATCCGGCACAGACCGGGCCGAGTCCGCTCAGGATACTTTCCGGAACAGTCAAGGGACGACCACAACGACCACATTGGCCTTCATGGAAAAATTCCATCGCCGATGGCAGGCGATCATTACGAGTAATTTGGTGGTAAAACCAATCGAAGGCTTTCCACGATTCGGCCGTCGGCGTCACAGCCGACTTCGCCGTCGCAGAGAAATGATCGTCCCGAATCACTCCCATGTAGGTCCACATGTCGGACCCACTACGGAGGCTGACAAAGAAAACCCGGCCATCATCGCTTTGACGGACATGATAGGTGAACCGGGTACCAGTCTTGGTGGACCGAATAGTGAAACGGGCATTGCCGGCAAAGACAAAACGTTTCACATCGCTGACATCATACATCTGCATCATCGACCTCCATTGGGGCCGATGATATCAGATATGACAAAACGGTCAAGTCAAATCGGCCCTAAGTTTTGGCTGAAAACTTATCCACATCGAGATCCAATGCTCGACAGACTTTCAAGAACAACTCGATAGCATCCTTGTATGGAGCATTTGATTTCTTTCCATCATCAAGGATGTCTTCCAACAACTGGATAAGCGTGGGGTCGCAGTTGTTTTGACGAAGAATCTCAACCGTCCTGGCTGATTTGAAAAGATCATATGTGCCAGTTCGTTTGCTGTAATCGGAATACGAAAGCATTTCCGGCATCATCCGATCCAACGTATTCTGCATTCGTTCTTTCAGATTCATAATCACGACTCCTTCTTAGACTGCATTTCTTCTTTCAATTTCCCAATGACCTTGGCGACAATTTCGGCCCGCTTGCGATCATTTTCAACTTCTTCGGGGAACAGGACATGTGGCATCTTCGCGAGTGTCTGATAACGCTCAAATTCCTTCACATCAAACCAATGATCAGGATTGTTGACGTCAAAATCGGCACAATTGTAATTGGCATTGCTCCGAAAGATGACACCCTTGACAGAAAAGATAGTTTCCAAGATTGGCCGTTTCCATTTCGGATCAATCGTCCACGGTGTCGTCGTCTTCAGCACCATGGCTGTGCTCAACAGACCATATTGGCCGAGATAAAAGTTCTTAGCGGCTTCGAACGTCGGCGATGGGACAAACGGCGTCAGATGAACACAAGACATCGTCGATGCAATGTAGTCGATGTGCAGGCGGTAAAATTCAGCCATCTGAGTGTTAAGGAAACTGACAGCGGCGATTTCCTCGACCGGTGGAGGCGAATTCATATCCATCATTTTCTGATACTGATCAGAAAAATCATCGAAACTATTCCTTGTCGGAACAGTCATGTCACGGCCATCATGGGCAGCGATGTCACCGTTTTCGGTCCATTCATAGCCATTGCCGAGGCAACCGAAAAGGTAATACAAATACTGCCACCGTGACTGAAAGAGAGTAAAGTAGCTCGTAATGGCCGCCTTGACAACTCGATCCGAATAATCCATCTGAACCTCCTATGCGGCCAATTTGTTACAGAAATAGGCAGGAAAAGTTTTCGAAAATCCCACCGTAATCATCTGAACATATGTTTCGTCCGTATGTTGGGCATCTTCGGCATAAATTTCACTACCATAGCCGTGTTTTTTCAAACGATGCAGAATGGACTCGACGTCAATGACTGACTCTTGCCCAATGAAATCACCATCATGGGATACAAACTGGTAGTAATACTTACCACCATGAATGGATGGGTCGCGATTCGGCATCAGAAAGGCCACGCCGATGGTGAGCATTTTGAGTATCTTGGTATCAGCGGGTCCAAGCATGTTGAGAAGACGATTCATCTTGGACAAATTGATGGACATGATTATTCTCCACCAATCATGTCAATCGGACCCAACGCGGCGTCCATGTCGACGTTAGATGCTTGAAAATTCGGTGCCGCGACAATCATGCCAGACGAATCGCCCCAATTGACATAGATGCGGCTCTTGGGAGGACCATAGGCGACTGTTCGTCCCTGTTTGTTGGCCAAGGTCACGACGTCAGCCCATGTGTAATGGTTGAAGTTGAACAGGAAGAAACCATGGAACCGTTTTGTGAAAAACGTGTCCGCATTATATGGCTGAAGAGTGTCCGGTTCAGGCAGTTTAATCAACTCCATGACACGGTCATTGAGCGGCCGATAATACTTCCGAGATGGCATCGTGGCTTGAGGATATCGAATCCACCGTGGCACGAGAGACAGTTGTCCCGTCTTGATGAGATCATTGACCTCTTGCGGTCCAGGCAGGAACGGCAAAAGAATATCGATGAGATCGTCATCCGTGTATTGGTTGACCGGTTTGGAGCCGATCCGGACGGTGCTGGAATTGCGGGTCAAGATCAACTCACCAGCCATGCCATCGGCCGATACGGGAATCGTGACGTTATGCTTGCTACACAGGGACGGGATGACGACGAAGCCGCTGTTGTCGTTCCGATTCCATCGCAGATGGATTCGCCGCATCATGATCCCCGCGACCCGGTCGCGGAAAGCAAGTACATCGGGACCAGGACCAATTGGTTTCAAAAAATGCGAGGCCAAATAGTCATCCATGTAGGGACCATAGTTGACCGTACCGTCGGGATCGGTTCGAATGATTCGACCGCCGCTATAGGAGAATGTTCCTGGGCTGACGAAGAAATCACTGGGGACGAAATACCGATCCATTTGAACCTCCAATTTCTTCCATCATAGCATTTTTATCATATCTGTCAATGACTATGACGTGCTCATCCAAATAGTCAGAAGCCATTGTATAAAATGTAAAAATGTCAATACTGCAAATGCAAGACCATACATCGTCATTCCCAAGTATGCTATGACATGCATGGACAATGGTTCTCCCATGACCATCATTCCAATCACTGGGATACAGGCGATGACGGTTATTAGGATAAAAAATTTTAATGCTTTGATTGTCTCATAATGATCGATGACATCAAGCACAATACAGGCACAAAACAGTATCATCGATATGTGCAAAAACATGGCCATCTTGGATATCGTCATCACTGACCACCATGATTTTAAAAAAAATCCCGAAGCCATAGACTTCGGGATAAGTTTCCCATTGAACAAGCACAGATTATCAGTTTAATGCGAAACAAGCATCCCGACAAGCTGTAAAAGAGATCCCATCGAAAAAATTCCCAACCATATGAGAGGAATGACGTTGTGTCTGATTGTATACATGATGCGACGGTCACGCACCGTTGGTAACGATGATGACAAAGAAAAGTACATATGAGGCAACAGACACAAGGCCGTCAAACCCATTTGTAAGAGAAGCAGAGTAAGGATGACGTCGATGTAAAAGATTCCGACTATGATGCCACAAACTTGCATGGCAACAAAAATGTGCATCATAATCGTGAACTGTAACGGAGTCATCAGATCATCTGTCGGACATCTTCGGGATCAGCGGCACGACGGACCATCAGTTGCTCTAACTGCGAGACCTTATCGGCAGCACCATGATCGAAAGCACGGCGATAGATCAGACGGGTCCAATTATGAACCCTCTTGCCACTCATGAAGGGCAAACTGACAGTGATGATGTTGTCGACGATTTCTTCGTAAACCTTGATCGTCGGGTTTTCCCGATACGCGACAATCAGGGATGTCAATTCCTTGGCCATCTCGTCATTCACGCCATAATTGATCAGGCGGAGGCACAGACCATGAAGGGTGACTGCAAAGCCATTTTTGAAATCGATTGGCTCATTTTCATTGAATGGGCGAAAGGCCGCATAGTTTACTCGCATCAGAGGATCGTCGATAAATTGTACAGAACTGCCAATGCTACCATTTCCGTTAATACCGACAAAGATGGTGACAAATTTTTCACTAACAGAACAAAACGTACTCATCGCTACCTCCATTTGTCACCACCATAACACTGTGGCCTCAAATGTCAATCTGGAAAACACAACAATCCGATGCCCATAATGACCAATATGGCAAAATAGGCATCGGTGGTTGCGAATAACCCGACAAAGCCGCCAAGGATGGCAACGATTCCGGCCAATCCTAACATAGGGT
>CAZBXG010000016.1:0-2908 GCA_964495925.1 uncultured Thiopseudomonas sp. | reverse complement strand
TGGCCGTCGACGAGTCCGTTCGTCTCTCGTGTCCCATAGATGGTCCGTTCGGTTACGATCATTTCATGTCCCCCATGATGATGGAAAATTTCACATCCTGTACCGGTACCGGATATCCGCCGACGTTGAGGACATCGCCCTCAATGACAGTCGGATGGATGACCTTGCCGTCAATGACGGTACAGTGATGACCTTGACAGAACTGCGAAATGTAATTCAGCCGATAAGTCGTCTCCATGTCGGTTGTCATGATGTTGACGGTGGGCATTTCGGGAACTGGAAGAAGATCAACAAGGACATTGCGGGTCATTCGCATGGCAGGCTCGTCGATCCATTCGAAACGGCTCAAACCGCCATGAGCGATAGGAATCAACGTATGGGCGATGCAGACGAAGATGTGGTCGACGAACACGCACATCAGCCCATAGGGACCGTTGATGTCATCGTATCGCCGAATCCAATATCCGCGAATACGATCCGTCTTTGCCATTTTGGTAAGAGGGCCGAGTCTATCGAGGCCAAATCGCTTCATCATGCCTTTGACGTCAACGTCAGCTTCATTCAACGCAGACTTGTCAAGTCCGCTGAGAATTTCGTATAATTTCATCGTTACCTCCATTGATGCCCCAATGATACCATAACGGCCGGATTGGTCAAGATGATAAAAACCTGTTTGTGCATTTTTACCCAACTCTTTCTGATTCATCTGTATCCGATCATGATTGTGACATCACTGTCCATCTATCCGTTAGATTTGAGTTTATTCACTTCCACCTTGACCACGGCAATCTGTTACGGATGTGTCTATAACATCAATAGAGATTCTTTCGTTATAAGACATCCAATAATATCATTGTTGATGATGTTCTTTTTTCTCCACATGAATATGAATTGGATCGACTATCCAGTTGAACCAGACACAAACAAATAGCCCCACCACGACGATGGGGCTATAGTTGACTTGTGGGTCGGACGAATTCGGTTATCTTTTGCATGATGAACCCCGAGTTCAACCTTTTTATCCACACCTATCGGGGCGGCGGTTCTCTGTCCATTTCCGCCCGGATCGTCGAGACGAGAACATCAATGCCACGGGCCGGATAGTCGTTGGTCCCAAACCTGATCGTATTTCGACACTTCTTGCCATCGACTGATCCGAGTGCAAAAAAGTTAATATAGTGGCGAAAGGCGAATTCGGCCACTTCGTCAGCCGAAACATCAAGATCGGCGAAATCATCATCTGTCAGACGACGTTTCAGGAGGCCGTCATAGAAGTCGGCATTCGGCTTCTCATATTGCGGTTCCGACACACTCCATTGCATGGCATGCCACAGATCGATACTCGGAAAGCGAACAGATCGCAAACGAACCGTGACAACCTTGTCATCGTCCTTGTTGAGTTGATTGATGATTTCACGGTCTTCGAGCAAGACGATTGCGGAGTCCGTGTCAAGCACCGCTGACGGAAATGGCCAACGACCACTGACTTCGTAGTACCAACCGGGTTGATGACGTTTCGGCTGAACGGTCGACGACTTGTCTGTCGTGTCCCGATAGGGGAAACAGAACAGATCGTCGTTCATCTCTACCGTCAACATCTTCGTCCCATCGGGGTCGATGTGGATGTCGACGACTTCGACCGTTGTTCCCGAATACGGAACCATCTGGCCGATCTTGACCGTCTCGATGGCAAGTCCACACGTCAATGTGGCGGTGATCGACGGGATGATATTGGAACGAAGGAATCCGTTCATGACCGACGGAGCCAACTTTGTCAGAAAGCTGACATGGAAGCCGTTTGGAACCGACCGACATTTGAAAGATGCCGAATCATCCTTGGCATAGAGCCATTTGGTGAAATTGGCAATTTCGTCCAACGACGCCGTCTCATAGGACCAATATTTCATCATATCCTCCATTTGCCATCACTGTACCAGATATGGCGAAATTGTAAACATGATACTAAGCGGTCCAATGATTAATCCTCAATTCATCTATCCCTGGTATCATACCAATACCTGGTGTGAAATCCTTTACGATATGGGTCTATGTTGATACTTTTGAAAGTAATCGGGTCGTCCAAAGACCTCGTTGCCATATAGGCGTCCATGAAAATGTCAAAAAATGAAATAAAGTTTCCATAATTACGAAACCAATTACCACCATGGCCACGAAAAGACACATCGATTGTTTTACAATAATTGTGAGCCATGAAGATCAGTTTGTCTGTATGGATGTCAAAGAATCTACCATCACCGATATCATCGATTACCATGTCGGGAACCTCATATATCGCGGTGGCCGTTCTGATCATGTTGTCATGAATGTCAAACATGACGTCTTTGATTTTATCAGTGTCATACATAAATTTACAACAATACTGATATATTGGATCGAATCCTTGAATGTTCTTTTTGAAATTATCATAATAGTGAATTTCATCACCATCGACAATCATGGTGAATACCGACATATAGGTAAATGATGCCCACAAATGAACCATAGGAGGCAATGGTTTATTTTCAAAATTTATAGGTTTTGGGAAATTGTCATAGAGGATTGTTATTTTATCGTCTTTTATGTGGAAGTATAATTTCATCATTCAAACTCCACCAATAAGCAGATTTTTAATCTTCTCATCAATGATAATCTCATTCGTTACCTTTGAAAGTTTGGGAACATCAAAGAATTCATTCTCACCCATATAGGAGGCAATACAGGCAAATGGACATAAATTTTGATATTTTCGGGTATCGGCGAATTCTTCATCATAGGCTTGATGCCACAGACTGATTTCAATCGTATAACCGATCATTGACATTTCGAGGACACCGATATTCAGGTCCGTCGCAATCAGTCCCATGAGATCATCTTGGATATCATCGTCATGAAAATCTATCGCAATTAA
>CAZBXG010000015.1:0-31919 GCA_964495925.1 uncultured Thiopseudomonas sp. | reverse complement strand
CGGCAGCGCTCACTGCAAAACGGACGCCACGGATTGTCCGTACTCCACAGCTGCTGTTTACCACACTGGGGACACTTAACCTGTGCCGCCTGCCTGTTCGTCATACCTCACCTCGTATCTGTCGCAAATACTGCTGATGCAATTGCATCACCTGCTGCTCCAGCAACTGCAAGCTGCCATCATTTACAATCACATCATCTGCATATCGCAGACGCTCTTCGCGTGACAATTGCGCCTGCACAATCGCCTGTACCTGCTGCTCGGTCACGCCATCACGCTGCAGCACCCTCTGCACCTGCAAGGCTTCCGGCACATCTACCACCAGTACCCGCTGCATCTGCTGATACTGCCCACGCTCAATCAATAGTGGTGACACCAAGATCGCATACTCGGATGTGGCAGCAGCCAGGTTGTCCGCCAACGCCTTGCGAATCAGCGGATGCAACAGCTGCTCGACCCAAAGGCGCTGCTCGGGATCGGAAAAAATCTTCTGTCGCAGCGCGGCGCGATCCAGCTGGCCATCGGGTTGCAAAATGCTGCCGCCAAACCGGTCAACCAACCCATGCAAACCCGGCTCACCCGGCTCCACCACCCAGCGCGCAGCATCGTCGGCATCCACCACATGAATACCCTGTGCGGAGAAGTGCCGTGCGGCAGCACTCTTGCCACTGCCAATGCCGCCAGTCAATCCGACCAGCCAGGGAGCTTGCATATCTGTTACCCCAAAACCAGACCGCAACCGGGCCAAAAATGCCTGTTATCGCTGTACACCCAACAGGAAAATATGATCAGGGCTGGCCAGCAGAAAACCGGCCTGCCCATACAAGCGGATCAGCTACGTCCAAAAAACAGTCGTTTCAGTTCGGCACCCGGTTCTTTAGCCCGCATAAAGGCTTCGCCCACCAAAAACGCATACACGTTATTAATCTGCATCAGCTCGATATCGGCCCGCTGCACAATGCCACTTTCAGTAATGACGATCCGGTCTTTCGGAATCTGCGGCAACAGGTCCAGCGTGGTCGCCAGCGATACCTCAAAGGTATGCAAGTCTCGGTTATTGATGCCGATCAGCGGCGTATCCAGCACGTTCAGCACCCGCTCCAGCTCCCCGGCATTGTGTACTTCGGCCAGCACATCCAACCCCTGTTCCTTGGCGGTGGCGGCCAGTTCCTGCAGTTGGACATCGTCCAGACAAGCGGCAATCAGCAATACACAGTCGGCATTCAGCGCCCGCGCTTCGATAATCTGGTAAGGATCAATCATGAAATCCTTACGAATCGCCGGCAAGTCACAGGCTGCACGCGCCTCCATCAGATAGCGGTCTGCACCCTGAAAAAAATCAATATCGGTCAATACCGACAAGCAGGCAGCGCCGGCGGCGGCATAGCTTTTGGCAATTTCTGCCGGCTGAAAGTCTTCACGTAGCACGCCTTTGCTGGGCGAGGCTTTTTTGATTTCGGCAATCACCGCCGCCTGTTTGCTGGCCACCCGCGTTTGCAAGGCATCAGCAAAGCCGCGCACAGGATCAGCAGCCGCGGCCTGACGCTCTAGTTCATCCAGCCCGACAATTGAGCGGCGTTGAGCCACTTCTTCATGTTTGCGGGCAACAATTTTTTCCAGAACGGTAGGAACACTCATGCCTCAAGCTCCTGTTTG
Organism: uncultured Thiopseudomonas sp.; assembly: GCA_964495925.1. GTDB lineage: Bacteria > Pseudomonadota > Gammaproteobacteria > Pseudomonadales > Pseudomonadaceae > Thiopseudomonas. The sequence continues at coordinate 30,263 of CAZBXG010000015.1, read as the reverse complement.
AAGACGGAAGTAAAAGAAATCAGTTCGGTCAGCTTTTCCAGCGCCAGTCCGGTGTAGATAGTGTCATGAGCACGCTCAACGCCCTCTTTGAGACTGCCAGCGATGCCGCTGACATACAGCGCAGCACCAGCGTTCAGGCTGATCATCTCGGCGGCTTTGTGCGCATAGGGTAATTCACGCTTGTGCAAGGCATCCTGAATCAGCGCAAACGATTCCTGTGCATTGCCTACCTCCAGCCCGATCAATGACTGACTGTTGATACCAAAGTCTTCCGGCTGAATACGATACTCACGAATTTCGCCATCTTTCAGCTCGGCAACGTGAGTCGGCGCACCCAGACTGATTTCATCCATGCCATCTTGCGCATGCACGACCATCACATGCTCGCTGCCCAGACGCTGCAACACTTCGGCCATCGGCCGACACAGCTGCTTGCTGAACACACCAATCACCTGACGTTTGACCCGCGCCGGATTGGTCATCGGCCCCAGAATATTGAACAGGGTACGCATGCCCAGCTCACGGCGCGGACCAATGGCATGGCGCATGGCTCCATGGTGGGCCGGTGCGAACATGAAACCAACACCGACCGTTTCGATACAGCGCGCCACCTGCTCGGGTGTTAAATCAAGGTAAACTCCGGCCGCCTCCAGCAAATCAGCGCTGCCGCTTTTGCCGGACACTGCGCGGTTACCATGTTTGGCTACATGCCCGCCCGCAGCGGACACCACAAAGGCTGCTGCAGTCGATACGTTAAAAATATTCATGCCGTCGCCACCCGTACCGCAGGTATCGACCAGATAGGGTGCATCAATCTGCACCGGCTCAACCAGCTCACGCAAGACCTGTACCGCCCCGACAATTTCGTTGATACTTTCACTTTTCATTCGCAGCGCCACCAGGAAACCACCCACCTGGGCGTCGGTACATTGCCCAGTCATGATCTGGCGCATCACATCGGCCATTTGTTCGGTGCTCAGATCAAGGTTGCTGACCACCCAGTTGAGGGCTTCTTTGATATCCATGATCGCTCCTTACAACAGTTCTTTGCGCAGTTGGGCCGGGCTTTTCGGCGACAACAGGCCAGGCGCAACATCAAATACGGTTTTGGCCCCGATATCGCCCAGCCGGTTGAGTTTGTGTACCGCACGGGCATAAGCCACCAGCACACTGGCAGTGAACTCCGGATTGCTGCCCAGCTTCAGAGAGAACTCAATGACCTGATCATTACCTTGTCCGCTTTTCCCGCTGCGGATGACAAAGCCGCCGTGCGGCATGGCGTTGTGTTCACGCTTGAGCGTTGCTTCATCAATAAAGTTGACGGTGGTGTCATAGTCGGCAAAGTAGGCTGGCATGCTGACAATGGCTTCACGAACCTGCTCTGCATCAGCGCCATCTTCAAGAACCACATAACACTCACGCACATGCTTTTCACGGGTCGACAGTTCCGGCAGCTCGCCATTACGGACCCGTTCAATCGCGCTTTGCGAAGGAAGGGTGTACTGTACTCCGCCTTTGACTCCAGGCACACGGCGCACGGCATCAGAATGCCCCTGGCTCAAGCCCTTGCCCCAAAATGTGTAGGTCTCACCCTCGGGCAAAATCGCCTCACCCAGCAGGCGATTGATAGAAAACAGCCCAGGATCCCAGCCGCTGGACAACAGGTAAACATGGCCTGACTCCCGCGCGGGCTGGTCCACACTGGCATAGTACTCGGGAATACTGGCATGAGTGTCGTAGCTGTCCACCGTGTTGAACAGGCCCGCCATGTATGGGCCTTGCTCGGGCAGGTCAGACTTGGAGCCACCACACAGGATCATGACATCAATCTCGTCACAGAACTCTGCAACCTGTTGCAGGGGATAGACAGGCACTGTGCCATCCAGTAGTTGTACGCTGGCCGGGGCACGGCGACTGAACACGCCAACCAGACGCATATCCGGCGACTGGGCAATGGCCGCTTCGACCCCCCGGCCCAGATTGCCATAACCGGTAATGCCTACTCGAATTCGGTTTGTCATGTGTTTGCCTTTGTTTCAATGTGTATCAAGTGCCGCGCCCGCCAGCTCCAAGCTATCAGCGGACACAACCATATAAGTGTCAACGTCCGGTACCGGAGCACTGCGAGTGACACTGAGGACAATCAATCGTTGCTTTGTGCCAGTGCCACCGCTTTAAACATGGCGCGACGTTTGTTGAGGGTTTCTTCCCACTCACTGGCCGGTTTCGAATCAGCCACTATGCCAGCGCCCGCCTGCACATGCAAAATTTCGTCCTTGATCACGGCGGTTCGAATGGCAATGGCCATATCCATGTTGCCGTTCCAGGCCCAATAGCCCACAGCACCACCGTAGATCCCGCGCTTGACCGGCTCCAACTGGTCAATCAGTTGCAATGCCCGCACTTTTGGTGCGCCGGACAATGTACCTGCTGGCAAAATCGCCTTGAGCGCATCCATGGCGGTCAGGTCGTCACGCAATGTGCCGGTGACGTTGGAAACAATATGCATCACATTGGAATAGCGCTCGATCACCATGCGCTCGGTCACCTGTACGCTAGTTTTATCGGCTACCAGCGCAACATCATCGCAGCCCAGATCAATCAGCATCTCATGCTCGGACAGCTCTTTCTGGTCTGCCAGCAACTCACGCTCCAGCGCTTGGTCCTCCGCCTCGGTCACACCACGCGGACGCGTGCCGGCAATCGGGCGTACGGTCACCAGCTGGTCTTCCACCCTGACCAGCACTTCTGGCGAACTGCCCACCACGTGGAAATCACCCAGATTAAAAAAGTACATATAAGGCGTCGGATTAAAACAGCGCAGCGCCCGGTACAGGTCAATCGGTGCCTCTTTAAAGTCGACCGACATACGCTGGGAAATTACCACCTGCAAGCTGTCACCGGCGGCAATATCCTCCTGAATATAGGTCACCGCACGCTCAAATTCTTCGCGACTAAAACTGGACGTGAATTCCGGCTCGGCCAGATGCGGCTGATTCAGGTCCACGCCCAGCCGTGGCGTCAGTGGCTGGCGCAAACGCTCGGCCAGCTGCTCCAGCTGCGCCAGCCCCCTGGCATAGGCATCCGGCTGTTGCGGATCAGCCAGTACGATCAGGTGCAAAGTACCAGCCAGATTATCAAATACCACCACCGCATCGGAGACCAGCAGCAGGATATCCGGCGTTTCTATGGGATCAGGATTGGGGCATGTAGCCACTTCCGGCGTGACATAGCGTACCGTGTCATAGGCAAAGTAGCCCACCAGCCCGCCATTGAAGCGTGGCAAGCCCGGAATATCCGGCACTTTATAACGCGCCTTGAACTCTTCCACAAACGCCAGCGGTTCAGCACATTCGTGCTGTTCGAGTATCTTCCCGTCCTCTTCAACCCGTATTTGATGGCCGGTAACGCTCAAGCGGGTACGACTGGGCAAACCGATAATGGAATAGCGACCCCACTTCTCGCCGCCCTGCACCGACTCCAGCAAATAGGAATAAGGTGCATCAGCCAATTTTAGATAAATTGACAGGGGCGTATCAAAGTCGGCCAAGGTCTGGCGTGACAACGGTATGCGGTTATAGCCTTGGGCGGCCAGCTGGAAAAACTGTTCTTCGGTCATGGCAAAATCCTCGGGATGAGGTGGCAAAAAAAGAAATGCACAGGGGGACGGGTCGCCGCAGCGACAGGAGAAATGATCAGGCGCAGCAGCGCCAACGCTGCCAAAGCGTAAAACCAGATGTGAATTCCAGGTTGCCAGTGTTCACCACAACAAACCTTTTACCAAATTTGTAATCTGCTGACCTTAGCGCACAGAGGACCACGGTGCAAGCATCTATTAATCGACACAAACACATTGCACCAGGGCCGCCTCAGAAATCACACCCTGTACCAGTCATCAAGGTCCATGCTGACCCGCACAGCGGAGCAGAATTAAAATCACTCCTGCAGATGAGCCCAAACAGCTACTGCGTTACGCCAGCAATTCCTGCAGGCTGTCCACGACCAGAGCCGGTTTGTGCAAGCTAATATCTTCGCCGTAATTGTAACCATAAGTCAGCGCAACACAGGGTACGCCTGCGGCGCGGGCAGCCAGAATATCATTGCGTGAGTCACCGACAAACAGGCTTTGTCCCGCGTTGGCGCCTGCCTGTTCCATCACCCATAACAAACCATCCGGCTCGGGTTTACGCTTGGGGAAGGTGTCTCCGCCAACAATCCATTGAAAAAAACCATCCAGCTGCTGCTCACGCAACAATGCAGGAATAAACCGCTCTGGTTTGTTGGTGACCAGGCCCAGCGCAACACCGGCATCACGCAGTGCATTCAGGCATTCCAGCACACTCGGATAACGTACAGTGTGTCCATTAGCTTTGGCGTAGGCGTCCATAAACAACGGCAAAGCGGCCTCCGCTTCAGAATCGTCCACAGCGCTGCAGTCTACGCCGCCAGCCAGCGCACGGCGCACCAGCAACAAAGCGCCATTGCCTACCCAGTTACGCACCCGCTCCATACCAGCTGGCTCGCGCCCCAGCTGTTGCAACATTTCATCCACCGCCAGCGCCATGTCAGGCACCGAGTCAAGCAGGGTGCCGTCCAGATCAAACATCACCAGCTTAGGGAGCTCTCCGGCAAACAGGGTACGCAAAGGAGTCATGAATGAACTCCGGCCAGCTCGGCACGCATCTGGTCAATCACCTGCTGATAATCCGGAGCATTGAAAATCGCTGAACCGGCAACAAACGTATCCGCGCCAGCTTCGGCAATACTGCGGATATTCTGCACATTAACGCCACCATCAATTTCCAGCCGGATGTCACGTCCGCTGGCATCAATCAGTGCCCGCGCTTCACGCAGTTTGTCGAGCGTGCCGGGCAAAAATTTTTGGCCGCCAAATCCGGGGTTGACGCTCATTAGCAAGATCATGTCGACCTTGTCGATCACATGCTTGAGCACATCCATAGGCGTGGCCGGATTAAACACCAGCCCTGATTTACAGCCACCATCCAGAATCAGCTGTAGGGAACGGTCAATGTGCTCGGAGCCTTCCGGGTGAAACGTGATGTAACTGGCACCTGCTTCAATAAAGTCGCCAATGATGCGGTCAACCGGCTTGACCATAAGATGCACGTCAATCGGGGCAGTCACACCATACTTGCGCAAGGCACTACACACCATCGGACCGATGGTCAGGTTAGGCACATAATGGTTGTCCATGACATCAAAATGGACAAAGTCGGCACCAGCGGCCAGCACCTTGTCGACATCTTCGCCCAATCGGGCAAAGTCCGCAGACAGAATGGATGGAGCTATAACAAAAGGTTGCATCTTGACCTCAAACTAAAAATTACTGTTCACGCCAAAGGCTATCCAGATCCTTGAAATCCCAGTCTTCCGCTGACTCGCGCGCGGCAATCGCATCATTGCAATGTGCCGCGGCCAAATTGACTACCGCCTGTTCAATGTGCATGCCGGACTTGGTGGAATAAAATACTTTAACTTTGGGCGCCAGCAAGGACTGATCATTTTGCTCAATCACCACTGCCAGCCGGCCACTGCTCAGTCTGACCAGCGAACCTACCGGATAAATGCCTACACTGCGTACGAACGCCTGGAACACTCGCGGATCAAAATGGCCTTTCCACTGCGCCATTCGCTGTACCGTCACCGCCGGTCCCCAGCCCTGCTTGTAAGGCCGGTCAGACGTCAGTGCGTCATATACATCACACACCGCCGCCATCCGTGACAACAAGCTGATCTGCTCTTGTCTGAGCCCACGCGGGTAGCCGCTACCGTCTATTTTTTCATGGTGGGAGTAACAGGCTTCCAGCACTGCTCGTGAAATGGGCTCGGTGCCTTTTTGCAAATAGCGCACACCGAACTCGGGGTGTCGTTTAATCTGGTCAAACTCGTCATCACTCAGACTGCTGGGCTTGTTGAGAATGGCATCGTCAATCGCCATTTTGCCGACATCGTGCAGCAAGCCGGCCATGCCTGCCTCCTGCACTTGGTCATCGGTAAATTCCAGCTGGCGTGCCAAGGCAATCATTAATGCACACACTGCCACCGAGTGCATATAGGTGTACTCATCCGCCTGCTTGACTCTGGCAATGCTCAATAACGCATTGGGATGGCGCAACACAGATTCAGTGATTTCGGTAACAACCTGCTGGGCTTGCTCGGTATTGATGTTCTGCCCCATGCGTGCTTCGCTAAACATGCTGGCAACGGCTTCCCTGCTGCGCTCACATATTTGTGCTGCCCGGCGCAGCTCTTCAGCAATACTTTCACGCACGGGCCTGATCACTACTGCATCGGACAGCAGCTGCTCGCTACACTTGCTGACCTGTTCCCTGGTTTCGCCTTCCTGTGCATCCAGCCCTTTCGAGGTATCAATCCAAATCTCGGTAACCGAACTTTTTTGCAAACGCTCCAGATCGTGCGCGTCCTCAAGTAAAAAGCCGCTTTTCCAGAATGGATGATCCATCCAGGAACCGCAAAGCTCGTGCACATACATCCCCGGAATTACCCGGGACACAGGGATTTTCTTTAACATCGAACCCGCACCCCGCTATTCAACAGTACTTAAGCTCCCTGCCCGGCCAACAACGCCTGCACAGCAGATATGGCTTGCTGCAACTGCTCATTATTCGCACTGCGTACTGTAACATGCCCTACTTTACGGCCTGACTTTGCCGCCTTGCCATAGTTATGTACATGCACATCAGCCAACGGCAACAACTGCTGATTGGACGGCATGCTGCCAATGCAGTTGACCATGGCACTGCTGCCAACCAGCGCAGTACTGCCCAGTGGCAAACCAGCAATCGCACGCAAATGGTTTTCAAACTGGCTGCACTCGGCTCCTTCAATCGTCCAGTGACCGGAGTTGTGCACCCGTGGCGCAATTTCGTTGGCCATCAGGCCGCCATCCACTTCAAAAAACTCAAAACCCAGCGCACCGACATAATCCAGCTTTTCCAGTACACGCCGCGCGTAATCTTCAGCCAGTCCTTGCAACGGATGATTGGCACTGGCCACAGACAGTTCCAGAATACCGTCTTTATGGGTGTTGTGCGCCAGCGGATAACAGGCCAGCTCGCCATTACGACCACGCACGGCGATCACCGATACTTCACCGGTAAAATTGACAAAGCTTTCCAGCAGACAGGGCACACCGCCCAGTTCGGCATGTGCACCGGCCACATCTGCCAGCGTGCGCAGAACTTTTTGTCCCTTACCGTCATAGCCCATGGTGCGGGTTTTCAAAATGCCGGGCAGCCCCAGCCTGGCAACCGCATCATCCAGGTCTTGCTGGGACTCAATATTGGCAAATCCGGTAACCGGAATTTCCAGCTCACGGAACATGGTTTTCTCGTTCAGCCGGTCGCGGGCAATGCGCAGGGATTCGGCGTTCGGATAGACCGGCACATATTGCGCCAGATACGCGACTGTTTCCGAAGGCACATTTTCAAATTCAAACGTGATCACATCCATACTGGCAGCCAGGTGTCGCAACTCAATCGGCGCATCATATGCCGCCTGCAAGTGCTGGCCCAGCGGAGCGGCACAGGCATCAGCAGCCGGATCAAGAAAGCTGAACTCCATACCCAGCGGAGTGCCGGCCAGTGCCAGCATGCGGCCCAGCTGGCCGCCACCAATCACACCAACTTTCATGCCTCAGGCCTCGCGCGGGTCAGAATTGTCCAGCACGGTACGCGTCTGCTGCTCACGGTACTGCAATAACGCCTGGCGCACACTCTCATTACTGCCGGCCAGGATACTTGCGGCGAGCAGAGCGGCATTCACTGCACCGGCACGACCAATCGACAGCGTGCCGACCGGAACACCTGCCGGCATTTGCACAATCGACAACAACGAGTCAACACCCGACAACATGGAGGATTGCACTGGCACACCCAGTACTGGCAAATGAGTTTTGGCCGCACACATGCCCGGCAGGTGGGCGGCGCCACCGGCACCGGCAATAATCACCTGGATACCCTTGTCGTGAGCTTGCTCCGCATAAGTAAACAGCAAATCCGGGGTGCGGTGCGCAGAAACCACCTGCACGTCATGGGGAATACCAAGGGCTTCAAGGGTTTCTACCGTGTGGCTCATGGTGGACCAGTCTGATTTGGATCCCATGATAACGCCTACCAGTGCACTCATCTGTCTTGCCTCGTTACGAGTTGGCGCGTTTAACGCGCTGCACAAACAATAAACCACGCTCGAAAATCACGTTCTGCTCATGTTTTCCGGTGGCGTGGTTGCGAAAATGAAACGGGCATTATACTGGAGTTGCCGACCCATGCCCAGACGGATTACCGCTCACCCCAACGCGGCAGCATGTCCTGCGGTATTTGCAGCAAATTGAGGATTCGCGCCACTACAAAATCGACCAGGTCATCCACTGATTGCGGCTGATGATAAAATCCCGGTGAAGCCGGCAAAATAACCGCTCCGTGTTGGCTCAGCCGCAACATGTTTTCCAGATGAATGCTGGAAAACGGCGCTTCGCGCGGTACCAGAATCAGCTGGCGACGCTCTTTCAGCGCCACATCGGCAGCACGCTCAATCAGGTTGTTGCTGGCTCCAGTGGCAATCGCCGAGAGCGTTCCCATGGAACAGGGCACCACCACCATTGCGCCCGGCGCACCAGAGCCCGAGGCTACAGGTGCCATCCAGTCTTCCAGGCCGTGTACATGAATTTGCCCGGCTCCAGCCCCGGTATATTCGGTCAAAAAATGCTGTAAATCCTGCGTTCTGGGCGGCAGCCTAACGTCAGTCTCGGTCGCAGTGACCAGCAAAGCTGCCTTGGAAGCGAGAAAGTGTACTTCCCGCTCCTCTTGCACCAGACAGTCCAGCAAACGCAAACCATAGAGCGCGCCAGACGCTCCGGTCATGGCCAGAGTGATACGTTGCGGGCCTGTCATTTATGTCTCCAGCTCTTCTTTCAGTCGCTGTGGCAAGCCGGCAAAGCCGCCATTACTCATCAGCACCACATGCACGCCACGACGTTTTAGTTGCAAAACCTCCGTAACTATTGCCTCGACAGTGTCGAGCACCAGGGTAGGCACCGGCGCATCCTTTACCGCGCCTGCCAGATCCCAGCCCAGCCCGGCCGGAGCAAACCAGATCACCTGGTCAGCTGCTGCGGTGGATGGTGCCAGTCCTTCACGATGCGCACCCAGCTTCATCGAATTCGAGCGCGGCTCAATCACGGCAATAATATGCTCGCTACCCACCTGATGACGCAATCCTTCAAGTGTGCTGGCAATGGCGGTCGGGTGGTGGGCAAAATCATCGTACAAGCGCACACCATTACTGTCGGCCAACAGCTCCATACGGCGCTTGACACTTTCAAACCGCGACAACGCCTCTGCGGCCTGCTCCGGCAACACACCGACATGCCGGGCTGCAGCAATCGCCGCCAGCGCGTTGGCTACGTTATGTCCACCGGTCAATGACCAGTGCACCCGCCCCTGTTCCGTTCCTTCATGCAGAATCACAAAATCACTGCCATCAGGTTTGTTTAACCGTGCCTGCCATTGACCGCTTTCACCTGTGGTCTGCACTGGTGTCCAGCAGCCTTTCTCCAAAGTCTGCTCCAGCGCCCTGTCCTTCTGCGGATAAATTACCAGCCCATTGCCAGGCACCGTACGCAACAGGTGATGAAACTGAGTCTGGATCGCGGCCAAGTCAGCGAAGATATCCGCATGGTCGAACTCCATGTTGTTCATCACCAGCGTGCGCGGCCGGTAATGCACAAACTTGGAGCGCTTGTCGAAAAAAGCACTGTCATATTCATCAGCCTCAACGACAAAAAAATCGGTCCCGCCCAGCCGTGCCGACACACCAAAATTATGCGGCACACCGCCAATCAAAAAACCCGGTTGCATACCGGCATGCTCCAGAACCCAGGCCAGCATGCTGGACGTCGTGGTTTTACCATGAGTACCGGCCACCGCTAGCACCCACTTGTCTTGCAGCACATGCTCGGCCAGCCACTGCGGCCCGGACACATAGGAAATGCCGCGATTCAGCACATATTCAACCGCCGGATTGCCACGCGACAGCGCATTGCCAATCACCACCAGATCCGGCTGTGGCTGCAAGTGCTCCGGCAGATAACCCTGCATCAGTTCAATGCCCTGCTGCTCCAGCTGAGTACTCATCGGCGGATAAACATTGGCATCCGAGCCGGTCACCCGATAACCCAACTGCTTGGCCAAAATCGCCAGCGAACCCATGAATGTGCCGCAAATACCCAGGATATGAATATGTTTTGTCATGTTTGTTCCAGTCCAAATTGAAGGAGCAGTCACTGCGGCCCCTGCCAGTTGCACCCAGTTTACCCGAGTTTGTCTTGCCCACACACCGCCCGCACTGCTTGGCGCACAGGTTTAGCGTTACATATCGAGCCCGCTTTTGCCCTGCGGTTCCTGTTTCCGTACTTTTGTCGCTCAAGGCAGGCACTGATGCTTTGTCTTTAGTCGAGGGCACCATTATAATTCCTGCACAACTTTCTCAGATACGGATTCCCCATGAGCTATAGCAAAATCCCGGCCGGCAAAGACTTGCCCGGCGACATCAATGTCATCATCGAAATTCCGGCCAACCACGCCCCAATCAAATACGAAGTTGATACCGAAACCGATTGCCTGATGGTAGACCGCTTCATGGCTACCCCCATGTTTTATCCGGCCAACTACGGTTTCATCCCCAACACCCTCGCTGATGACGGCGATCCTCTTGACGTGCTGGTGGTCACACCTTATCCCGTCGCACCGGGCTCCGTAATCCGCTGCCGTGCAGTGGGCGTACTGAACATGACCGACGAAGCCGGTGGCGATGCCAAGCTGGTTGCCGTACCCCACGAAAAGCTGACCGAGCTGTACAACCACGTACAGGAATATACCGACCTGCCCGCCCTGCTGCTGGAGCAAATCAAGCATTTCTTCGAGAACTACAAGGATCTGGAAAAAGGCAAGTGGGTCAAAATCGAAAACTGGGGCAACGCTGAAGCTGCCCGTGCCGCGATCACCAAGTCGGTCGCTGCTTTCGGCAAATAATCGCCACAAACAAAGCCGGCCAGCGCGCCGGCTTTTTTATGCCAGTTCAGCCTTCACCGATTAAAAGAGTCCGGCATGTCCAGTAAAAAACCACCTTTTGACTTTGAGCAGTCGCTCGACCAGCTGCAATCCACAGTACAGCAACTGGAAAGCGGCGACCTGAGCCTGGAGGATGCCCTGCGCGCCTTCGAAACAGGCATCAGCCTGACCCGCGACTGCCAGCAAGCCCTGAACCAGGCTCAGCAGCGCATCACCATGCTGCTGGAGCAAAACGGTCAGCTGCAAGAAGTTGACCTAGCCGACAGCACTTCATCCACATCCAGCGGTAGCGAAGCTGATGACATTCCCTTCTGACCTGCCCGGCTTCCAAGCCTTTTGTGACGAACAGATCAATCCGCTGCTGGAGCAACTGTTCACTCCGCCACACCCCGACATGCAGCGACTGTATCAAGCCATGCGCTACAGCGTCATGAATGGCGGCAAGCGTGTGCGTCCACTACTGGTCCTGGCCAGCTGCCTGGCTCTTGGCGGCAAGACTGCCAATGCAATCGCACCTGCTTGCGCGGTGGAACTGATCCATGCCTACTCGCTGGTACATGACGACCTGCCTGCAATGGATGATGACGCGCTCCGGCGTGGTCAGCCCACCACCCATATCGCCTTTGACGAGGCCAGCGCAATTCTGGCGGGTGACGCCCTGCAAACTCTGGCCTTTGAAGTACTGGCCGAAGCCGAGCTAACACCAGACAGTGACGCCGTACGCCTACAGATGATCAGCACTCTGGCTCGCGCTGCCGGCGCCGCCGGCATGGTCGGCGGACAGGCGATCGACCTGGCTGCCACCGGCCAGCAAATTAGTCAGGAACACCTGGAGCGCATGCACCGACACAAGACCGGCGCACTGATCAGCGCCAGCGTACGTCTGGGAGCCCTTGCCAGCGGGCGGGCTGACAGCAAACAACTGGCCGCCCTGGCCAACTACGCCGAAGCCATCGGCCTGGCTTTTCAGGTACAGGATGACATTCTGGATGTGATCGGCAACACCGAAACTCTGGGCAAGCAACAAGGCAGCGACTCCCAGCACGACAAGTCCACCTACCCGGCACTGCTGGGCCTGGAGCAAGCCCAGCTTTATGCACGACAACTGCACGACCAGGCGCTACATGCATTACAGGGATTTGATGATCAGGCCCGCATTCTGCGTCTGCTGGCAGACTATATAGTGCAACGACTGCACTGACTGAATGCGCGCTCCAGCGGAGCGCGCCCATAAAACCGGCCACAGCCTGCACAACCATCTTTGCACAACACAAAAATCAGGCATAAAAAAACGCCCAGCTTACGCTGAGCGTTTTCTATATGGTGGGTCGTGCGGGGTTCGAACCTGCGACCAATTGGTTAAAAGCCAACTGCTCTACCACTGAGCTAACGACCCAAAAATGGTCGGGGTAGGGGGATTCGAACTCCCGACATCCTGCTCCCAAAGCAGGCGCGCTACCGGACTGCGCTATACCCCGAAATTTGGCTCCGCGACCTGGGCTCGAACCAGGGACCTAACGATTAACAGTCGTGTGCTCTGCCGACTGAGCTATCGCGGAACTTAACCAGCTGACTTAGCTTAACGGCTATTGCCTGCTGATGGCGCGCTATATTACCAGCTTTTTCATATCCGTCAAGGCTTTTGCCAAAAAACTTTATCTACTCCTACCTTGCTGCATCCGGATCAAGGCAAACAGCTGGCAAAACTACCCTGGACCGAAGCCAGCAGGTAAACTTGAGGCCTACTGTTAAAGACACCCAGACATGCGCCGAACCAAACAAAACGCCGACCAGACCCGCGCCGATATTCTAGAGGCTGCTGAAATCCTATTTCTACAACAGGGGGTCGCCCACACTTCGCTGGAGCAAATCGCCAGACAAGCAGGCGTCACCCGTGGCGCCGTCTATTGGCATTTCAACAATAAGGCTGACCTGTTCCACGCCATGCTCAGTCGAGTGCGCTTGCCAGCCGAGCAAATTGCCGAACGGATCAAGCTTTGTGATCCGGAGAATCCGATTGTCGGGCTACGCAACCTGTGCAGCGAGGTAATGGCCACCCTGGTCAAAGACGAACGCAAGCGCCGGGTGTTTACCATTTTATTGCGTCGCTGTGAGTTTACTGACGAGTTGCGCGAAGCCGAAGAACAACACGAAGCCTTTATCAACGAGTTTATTGATCTGTGTACCGCGCTGTTTTCTGAGCCGCGCATTGCAGAGCAGCTGCAAGCCAATATCACTCCACGCATGGCCGCAGTTTCCCTGCATTCACTGCTGATCGGCCTGTTAAGCGACTGGCTGCGTAATCCGCAGTTACTCGATGCACTCAACACCCAGCCCTATCTGGATATTTTGCTGCGTGGGATGTTCCGTCACTGGGATAGCACACCCGCCACCGCTTGCCCCAACAGCCCCTTCGCCCAAGCAACCACGCTATCTGTTAGCCGGCCAGACTGAAACTTAGCGCTGCAATATTCCTTCGGCTACCCGACGGCCATTGGAAAACAACAGAATTTGCCCACCACTTAGCGCAACATCCATGCAAGCCTCATTCCCTGTCAACGGACCACTCAGCCACTCGCGACAATATTGCCCCTGTTCATTGGCCCACCAACGTGCACCCGCATTTTGCTCGCCAGCCAAAACACCATCTGCACCAAATGTAAGCGTATAGGCGGAACCGGTACGCAAGTACACCCCATGCAAAGTTGCACCAGCCAACAACGCCTCTATCTCAGCTTTATCACGCAAAAATTCCTGCGCCTGAGCCTGGCCAATAACCAGCAAGGGCAATAACAAACATAAAACTCGCTTCATAACTTCAGCCTCTTCCGGTCTATCGACAAAACAGCCTGCCGAAGCAGGCTGTGAATCATGTTTTACTTTCTAGCGTTCAGCAAACCGCAAGCTAACGCATCTCCTGACGAATACTGGAAAAAGTACGCGGCCATGGCTGGTTACGCTGAATCGATTCCGGCAAACGGGCAACCGCTGCCTTGGCCGCAGCACTGTTATCGAAGCGGCCATGAGTGACAACAAACAACGGCTGTCCCTGATGAGTTTTGCGAAAATAGTGGAACTGGTTGCCGTTTTTTTGCACAAACTGTCGCGCATTCTGCTCGCTCGCAGTCGCAAACAACTGCAGGGTATAGTGCTGCCCTGCCTGATTGGCATACCAGTTGTCTGTTCTGGCCGCCTGACGTGCTTCGACAGCTGCTGTCACTTTCGGCTTGGGTGGCTGCACCGGCTTGCTTGCCACTGGAGCTGCCGGTTGCGTCTGTTTATCTGGCATCACAGGCTCCGGCTTCGGCAGCACAACCGGGGGTGGCTCAACAACCTCTGGCTCCGGTGCAGACACCACAGGATCTACTACAACAGACCTGACCGGACTGGCCGGTATCTGCACTGCTGCTGGTACATCTGCCGCTGCTTCGGCTGTTGCTGGCAAATCAAGCATGATGCGTCTCTGTGCTTGCACGCCGGTTTGTACAGGCTCCTCGCCTGCCTTAACCACTACAGCCGGTTCCGGCTCTGGCAACCGGACTGGTTGCGCCTCTTGTGGCTGCTCTGCACCACCATCAAGCTGATACCAAACCAGAATGAACAAAAAGGCCACCACCAGCAAAGCTGCCAAGTGGCGATAGGGCAAAGGAGACTTGCCACGCACAGCCGAGCGTTCTCTGCCCGTGCGCTCCGACGCATTCCCTTCCAGCCTAGCCAGTAGCAACTCTTGCGCCTGCTGGTTCAGAATGCCTGGCCACCCCTGCCCCCTCTCCAGTAGCAGCGACAACTCCTGGTCGGTGAACAGGTCTAGGTCACGTCCCGCTCCTTGCAGGCGCTGCTGCAAATAGCCCTCAACCTCGTCATCGTCCCAGGATTCCAGCTCAATCAGGTGGTACTCCAACCCGTCAGACTGTTGCGATATACCCTGCAACAAGACCTGTAACGCCGGCTCACCAAACAGGAATACCTTGCATCGCGCTTTCCCGTTGCCCTCGGCCAATCGCTGCAACAATAATAAAGCCGATGCATCCAGCGCTTCAGCATCATCAATCAGCAGCTGCACGTCTTTACCAGCCAGTTCAACCCCTTCCAGCAGCCCCATCACATCGGCATTGAGCATGCCCAGCGCAGAAGCCAGCTGCTGAATAATCCCAGCCGCGTCACTGTGTTTGAATGCCGACAGGGGCACATTGATCGCCGTTTCTTTGCTAGCGGCAGCCATCGCGTGACGCAAAACCGTTTTACCACTGCCACGCGGACCGGTAACCGCCAGCACCAGCTGGCTATAACGGGAAAAATGTATCAGCTGTTCCAGCACAGCGCGCCGCCGCGGCTTGTAAAACTGAAAATTGCTGGCAGGGGCGAACGGGTTATGCCGCAAATCAAAATGCCGGGCAAAAGCATCGCCAGTTTGTCGAATGTCCATACTGTTTACCTGCCTAGCACTCTGCGGTTAGCGTAACGTAATCAGCCTGCAAAACGGCCTCCAGCAACTCTGCCGGATAATCTGCAGTAACCAGCGCCTGCCCCAGGCTTTTTAGCAGCACCAGACGAATTTGCCCATCCAGCGCCTTTTTGTCCACCGCCATGTGTTTCAAAAAATCCGCCTTGGTCATATTAGCCGGCGGAACAACCGGCAGGTTGGCCCGCTTAAGCAGGCGTACGCCGCGAGCAAACTCGCCTTCACTGATCCAGCCCATCAAACACGACATATGCAGGGCCATAACCGTGCCTGCTGCAACCGCCTCTCCATGCAACCAGTTACCGTAACCCATTTCAGTTTCAATGGCATGTCCAAAGGTGTGCCCCAGGTTCAGGATGGCGCGAATACCGGTTTCGTGTTCGTCCTCGGCCACCACCCCGGCTTTATCCTGACAGGAACGCTCAATGGCTTCAGTCAGTGCGGTGCTGTCCAGCGCAACCAGAGCCTGCATATTGGCTTCCAGCCAGCTCAAGAATTCGGCATCACAAATCAGTCCGTACTTGATCACTTCTGCCAGTCCGGCAGACAGCTCTCTTGGCGGCAAGGTGTTCAGGCTTTGCGTATCAATAATCACGGCCTGGGGCTGATAAAAAGCTCCGACCATGTTCTTGCCCAGCGGATGGTTGATGCCGGTTTTGCCGCCGACTGAAGAGTCTACCTGCGACAACAGCGTGGTCGGTACCTGAATAAAGTTGACCCCGCGTTGATAGCAAGCTGCAGCAAAGCCGGTCATATCGCCGGTGACGCCACCACCCAGTGCAATCAGCGTGGTTTTGCGGTCATGGCGGTCCTGCAACAGCGCATCAAAGATTTTTTGCAAAGTGGACCAGTCTTTATGAACTTCGCCATCAGGCAGAATAATTTCCGTCAGCTCATAGCCAGCCAGTGTCTGCCGCAAACTCTCCAGATAAAGTGGTGCGACCGTAGTGTTGCTGACGATTGCCACTTTGCGACTGCGTAAATGTGGATGAAACAAGTCCGGGTTGCGCAAAACCCCGGCACCGATATGAATGGGATAGCTGCGCTCAGCCAGATCAACAGTCAGGGTTCGCATGGAGTTACCGTAATCGAGGGAATCAAACCAGTGATACTTACAGCTGCAGCCCTACAAATCAAGCTGTTCGAGAATCTCCTGCACCACCAGTCGTGGCGGCCGGATATCAGTCTCAATGATGATGTCGGCTACGGAGCGATAAAGCGGCTCGCGAATTTTGAGCAGGTCTTCCAGTACCTGTCGGGGATTTTCAGTTTGCAACAACGGACGATTGCGGTCTCTGGCTGTACGTTCCAGCTGATGCTCAACCGAAGTATGCAAATACACCACTGTACTGCCAGAAACCAGCGTTGCACGATTTTCCGGCCGCAGCACAGCACCGCCACCGGTTGCCAGCACCAACCCTCTCTCTTGCATCAGCTCGGCAATGGCCTGCTGCTCACGCTCACGAAAGCCGCCTTCACCTTCCAGCTCGAAAATCAGGGGAATGCTGGCACCTGTCCGCTCCTCAATGACCCGGTCCGAATCCTTGAAAATCAGCCCCAGCTCTTTGGCCAGCAGTCGGCCGATGGTGCTTTTGCCAGCACCCATCGGCCCAACCAGACTCAGGTTACGCTTCTGCATCAGTTGTTCAGACTAACAGCCTGGTTGGCCAGGATGCGTGGCGTAATGAAAACCAGCAGCTCGGTCTTGTTATCCATGACCATATTCCGCTTAAACAGGCGTCCAATCACAGGCAGGTCTCCCAGGAACGGCACCTTCTCCACGCCCTTGAGCGTCTGGTTCGAGAATACGCCACCCAGAACAATGGTCTCGCCATCTGCAACCAGCACCTTGGCATTCACCTCGTTTTTATTGATGGGCGGAACACCATTCAGCTGGTTGGCAAAGTCAGGCTCATCCTTGGTGACCTTGACTTCCATGATTATACGGTTGTCTGGTGTAATTTGCGGAGTCACCTCAAGTGACAAAGCTGCTTCTTTAAAAGAAGTGCTGGTGGCACCACTGGAGCTGGCCTCTTGATAGGGCACTTCCTTACCCTTCATGATTTTTGCAGTCTCTTTATCAGAGGTTACAACCTTTGGCTGTGAGATAATCTCACCGTTACCGCTTTTTTCCATTGCCGATAGTTGCAAGTCCAAAATTGCACGGTTGGAGACAAAGCCGATGCCCAGACCCGATGTTGCTGCGTTAACACCCAGGTCAACGAACGGCACTGGTGAGCCACTGCCGTTAACCGGTAAAGTACAATTGCCTGCAAACGGACCACAACTAACACCGTCCTCGTCTTTAATACCGACGTTGCCGTCTTTGCCAAACGCATTCCAGCGACCTTTACCGCCAGTGAAGGCACCGCCCCAACGTACGCCCAGCTCTTTACCATAGTCAACGTATGCTTCGACTATACGCGCCTCAATCATCACCTGTCGCACCGGAATATCCAGCTGGGCAACCACTCGGCGCAACTCGTCCAGACGGTCCTGGGTTTGATAGGCAATAATGCTGTTGGTACGATCATCGACAGTCACCGAACCACGATCTGTCGCATCCTGAGTACTGGCAACAGACTGGAACAGGGCGGCAATTTCTGAAGCCTTGGCATAGTTGACCTGAATCAGCTCACGGCGCAAAGGTGCCAGCTCGGCAATCTGTTGCTGGGCCTCAAGCTCTTGGCGTTCACGTGCTGCAATTTCATCCGCCGGGGCAACCAGCAACACATTACCAATCTTGCGCTGATCCAGTCCCTTGGTTTTTAACACCAGCTCTAGCGCCTGATCCCAGGGCACATTTTGCAGGCGCAAAGTAATATTGCCCTGAACTGTGTCACTGGCAACAAGGTTCAGGTCAGTAAAATCAGCAATCAGCTGCAGCACAGAGCGCACATCAATATCCTGAAAGTTGAGTGACAGCTTTTCACCTGTATAAGTAAAGCGCTCCGCATCCCGCTTTACTTTTTCTTCCTTGCTCATCGGTTTGACACTGACAGTCAAACGCTCATCAGTCTGATATGCCAGATAATCGAAGTCACCTGCCGACTCAATCACAATTGATGCATTACCGGCTTTCTCGGTCGCACTGACAAAACTGACTGGCGTGGCAAAGTCTTTAACGTCAAAACGCACTCGCAGCTCGTCAGGCAGAGCCGTTTTCGGAAAACTGATCTCGATTTTATTGCCGCGCTCCTGAATGCTTGGACTGCCTGCAGTGGCACTCAGATCAATAATCACATTGCCTTCGCCCTGCTCGCCACGCTGAAAATCAATGTTGCTGACCGCACGGCTGGCAACTGTCTTGGCTGGCCTGGTAACCTGTACCGGAGCCCGTGCAGTATTGCGGTCTACGCCTTCACCTACCACCACAAACAGGTTATTACCTTCTACCCTGGTGTTGTAACCGACCAGTGTCGTCAAATTGATAATGACCCTGGTACGCTCTTGAGCTTCAACCACCGTCACGCTGCGAGCATTCCCTGCCCCCAACTCCTGATGCTTCTTCTTCAGCTTGTTACCCACACCCGGCAAGTCCAGGGCTATGCGTGCCGGTTGCTCGATGGTATAGCCGCGCGGCAAGTCCACCGGCTCATCAAAAGTCAGCTTCAGCTCAACCTTACCGCCCGGCAAACTGGCAACATCAAGCGCATTCAGGTCAGCAGCAAAAGCGGCTGGCACACTCATCGCCACCAAGGCCGCCAGCACACGTGACAATAGTTGGGTTTTCATGATCCAGTTCCGTTGTATTTTCCAGTTAGTTTTAAACATAATGCTTACCTTACGAACGCTCCTGTAACAGCAGGGAGCGCGGTCTTTCCAGCCAACCGTCTTCCCCGTCCGGGACCAGCTCTATCACTTCCACTACATCGGGTTTGATGGCAACAACTCGCCCATGGTTGCGTCCGAGATAGTCGCCAACCCTCACCCGATGCACACCATCACCGCCCCGGATCAGAGCGAAATTACCCCCTTTGTTACCAAGGGTTCCCACCATGGTAAAAGTTTCGATGTTGAAGGTTTCCAGAAACTCCCTGACCCGGGTTTCATCCGGCTTGATATCAGTGCGCCCCCGCTCCTTGCGTGTCATGTCCAGCTTCACCGGTGGCTGAAACGGACTGCGCAGGCTGGATGCCTTGTACGTAAAAGGCTCATAAACAACCTCCTTCGGCATCGGCTCAATTCGACCACGCGGCTGGGCACGCACCTCGTCCATATACACTTGTAAATCGGAAAATGAGCCATCACTGCAACCCAACAAACTACCGCCCAGCACCGCCAGCAGGCCCAGTCGAAATATCTTTTTCATCGTGCCTGCCCCTTATCGTTGTAACGGTAAGTCTTCACCTGAATATTCATGGCCAGGCGCGAAGCATTACCACCTTTTCCGGCTCCAATCTGAAAATCATGCAGGGTAACAATTCGCGGCATACTGGCAACAGCACTGACAAAAGTCGCCAGCTCATGGTAATTGCCAACCACCCTGATCTGAATTGGCAGCTCAATATAAAACTGCTGTGTTACTTCATTGAGCAGCCTGATTTCTTCAAACTCCAACCCCGAGTTCAAGCCGGCACTGGTAATATCCTCAAGCAAACCGGGTACTTCAGTATCACTGGGAAGCTGCTTCAGCAGCTGCTCAAAGGAAGCTTCCATTAACACCATCTGCTCTTTGTAAGCTTCAAGATTGGCCGCTTGGCGCACTTTACTCTCAAACTGCTGCTTGAGAGCCACTTCTTCGCCCTGGTGACGCTCCAGGCTCTCCTGCAAGTCCTGCACATGCAAAAACCAGCCGCCTGCCAATACAATTGCCAGCAGTAAAACGGCAGAAATCACCTTTACCGGTGTCGGCCACGACCCCACATTATTCAGATCCAGATCGTTGAAGTCGATCTCGTTCAGGCTTTTCAACGAGTCTTTCCAGCTCATTTTTGTGCTCCTTGCCCTTCATCGACAGGTTTGGTTTGCTGCACTGTAAGCTTGAAATTACTCAACTCCTGCCCCCCAGCCTCTGTTGCTTCGATATTTTTCACTTCTGCCAGACTCGGAGCAGCCAGCCAGTCAGAAGCGTCCTGATTGCGCATCAGATTAGAAATAAGGTTATTGCTTTCGGCAGTACCATCAATTGCAATGTTCTTGCCCGTCATGTTGATCGAGGAAAAGTAAACTCCGTCCGGAATGGTGCGAACCAGCTGATCAAAGACACGCGAGACAATGGGCCTGTTACCCTGCAAGTCCTGGATCACTTTCATCCGGTCAATCAGCTCCTGGCGTTTTGTACGCAGTTCGCTAATTTCTTTGATGCGCGCATCCAGTGCCGCATTTTCCTGACGAATAAAGTTGTTGCGGGCCTGCTGCTGGTCAATCAGGCGATTAAACGTCTGATCAGCCAAAAAAACCACGGCGGCACCTACCAGACAGACACCAATCAGGGTCGCCACGAACTGCTGTTTACGTTGCTCCCTAAGCTCATCACGCCAGGGTAAAAGGTTGATGCGCGCCATCAGTCAAAACTCCTCATAGCCAGACCGCAAGCAATCAACAAAGCAGGCGCGTCGCTGGCCAACGCCTCCACATTGACCTTGCTATCCACCGACATGTTGGCAAACGGATTGGCAATCTCCGTTGGCGTACCGATATTTTGCTGAACCAGCACATCCAGTCCCTGAATTGCCGAGGAACCACCAGCCAGCAAAATATAATCCACCTCGGTCAGCTGGCCACTAGCAAAAAAGAACTGCAGTGCTCTGGAAATCTGCTGGGCAATCGTCTCTTTAAATGGTTCCAGCACTTCCTGTACATAGTCATCCGGCAATCCACCGCGTTTTTTAGCCAGTCCGGCTTCTTCATAGGTCAAACCATAACGGCGCTGGATTTCATCTGTCAGCTGCTTGCCGCCAAACATCTGCTCACGGGTGTAGATGGTTTCACCCTTGTGCATCACGCTTAGTGTCATGATGGTGGCACCAATATCAACCACGGCCACAGTCATCTCTTCGCCACGACCTTCCAGCTGCCCGGCCACCAGGCCAAACGCCCTCTCCAAAGCATAAGCTTCGACATCCACTACTTTGGCCTTTAACCCTGCCAAAGCCAGGGCAGCTTCCCTGATTTCAACGTTTTCACGACGACAGGCGGCCAGCAGTACCATATTCTGCTCAGGAGTACTCGACGGCCCCAGCACTTCAAAGTCAATCGCCACCTCATCGATCGGGTAAGGGATGTATTGATCGGCTTCAAGACGCAACTGTGTTTCCAGCTCGTCATCATTCAGCCCCTGCTCCATCTGAATTTGCTTGGTAATGACTGCAGCGCCGGACACTGCAACAGCTGCTTCCTTAAGCTTCGTGCGCGATTTGGCCACCAACTTGGTCAACACCTGTCCGACCAGTTCCAGCTCGGCAATATTCCGGTCAACGATGGCGTGAGGTGGCAAAGGTTCTACAGCAAAGGCTTCCACCTTATAACCCGTGCCGGTGCGACTCAATTCAATGAGTTTGGCCGAGGTTGAACTGATATCAATCCCCAGCATGGTTTTTGATTTCTTTTTTAAGAGCCCTAGCACGACTGAATTCCTATCAGCATCCGTCACTTACAGACGTTTTATGGTTTTTCACATTAAATACCACTCTGACCAGAATCGCAAATGGCTTCCTGGCAAAAAAAGCGCTTATAATGTGCCGTAATTTTGTACCTCTACGCTGCTCTCCCTGCTAACTCATTCATTTTTATTGGGAATAAATCTACCTTGATACTCGTCGCAAAGTCCCTGTTTGCATTTGCCATTGCACTAATTTGTGGAGCAGTCCTCAGTTTGGCTGGAGCTTATCTTTATTTAAGCCCCAATTTGCCATCAGTTGAGTCATTACGCCACGTCGAATTACAAATGCCACTGCGTATTTACAGTGCCGATCACCAACTTATCGAAGAATTTGGCGAAATGCGCCGTACCCCGATCAGTTTTGCTGACACTCCGACAGACTTTATCAATGCCTTGCTATCAGCCGAAGATGACAACTTTACCAAGCATCATGGTGTTGACCCCGGTAGTTTGCTGCGAGCAGCGGGCCAGCTGATCAAAAGTGGCCGCATTCAAACCGGCGGCAGCACCATCACCATGCAGGTGGCAAAAAACTTCTTCCTGACCAGCGAACGCAGCTTTTCACGCAAAGCCAATGAAATTCTGCTGGCACTACAAATTGAGCGCGAGCTGAGCAAAAACGAGATTCTCGAACTCTATATCAACAAAATCTATCTGGGCAACCGCGCCTATGGTATCGAAGCTGCTGCCAACGTGTACTACGGCAAGTCAATAAAAGAGCTCAGCCTGGCACAAATGGCCATGCTTGCCGGTCTGCCAAAAGCGCCTTCACGCTTCAACCCCATTGCCAACCCTGCCCGCAGCATGGAGCGCCGCGACTGGATTCTGGGCCGCATGCTCAAACTGGGCCACATTGACCAACAACGATACGACGAAGCCATTGCCACCGAGCAAGAAGCGAAACTACACATCAAAAGCCCTGATGTCTATGCGCCCTATGTCGCCGAAATGGTACGCCTGGAGATGATCAGCGAATACGGCAGCGACGCTTACACTGACGGGCTCAATGTTCACACCACTGTTCCGGCGGAGCTGCAAAATTTTGCCCAGGATGCCGTGTTTCGCGGTCTGACCGATTATGACCGCCGACACGGCTATCGTGGTCCCGAAGCACACATTGCCAAGCGCAGCGACTGGCCTGCCGCCTTACGCAACAGCAAACGCATCAACCGCTTTATTCCCGCCATTGTTACCGCCGTGGAACAAGACGGTATTTTTGTCATGCTGGCTGACGGCAGCGAACAACATGTTGCCTGGCAAAGCATGCGCTGGGCCGCTCCTTTTCTCAGCAACTCAAGCCGTGGTGCTTCACCGCGCAGCCCCGCTACAGTCGCCAAGGTGGGCGACCTGATTCGCGTGGAGCAAACGACTACTGGCGAGCTGGCCTTCTCTCAGCTGCCAAAAATTCAGGCTTCGCTCATTTCCCTTGATCCGCACAACGGCGCCATCCGCGCACTGGTCGGTGGCCTGTCTTTTGAGCACAGCCATTACAACCGTGCGACCCAGGCCCAGCGCCAGCCCGGCTCCAGTTTCAAACCATTCATCTACAGTGCCGCACTGGATGCAGGCTACACTCCGGCCACCCTGATCAATGATGCGCCAATCGAAATCTTCGAGGCAGGTATGAAAGAAGTCTGGCGGCCCAAAAACTCGGACAACAACTTTCTGGGACCACTGCGCCTGCGTGAAGGGCTATACCGCTCGCGCAACATGATCTCAATCCGCATCATGCAGGATATTGGCATCCCCTATACCCGTGACTACATCAGCCACTTTGGCCTGAAAAAATCCGACTTGCCGCCCAACCTCTCACTCTCGCTGGGTTCGGCCACACTGATCCCGATGGACCTGACCGCTGCCTGGGCCGTCTTTGCCAACGGCGGTTACAAGGTTAACCCTTATGTCATTGAGCGCATCACCGACCGTGACGAACAGTTGCTGCAAGAAGCCAACCCTGCAATCACCCCATATCTGGCAAAAGCCAAACAGGCTGACCAGCCTGATAATGCAACCCTGCTCGCCGAACCCGTTATCGACACTCGCACGGCTTATCTGATATCGGACATCCTCAAGGACGTAGTCAAACGTGGTACTGGCCGCCGCGCCCTGAGTCTGAAACGTACCGACCTGGCCGGCAAAACTGGCACCACCAACGATTCCGTCGACAGCTGGTTTATCGGTTACAACTACAGTTTGCTGACTTCAGTCTGGGCGGGCTTTGACCAGCCGGAAAGCCTTGGCCGCCGAGAATACGGTTCCACCATCGCCCTGCCCATCTGGGTGGATTACATGGGATTGGCCCTGGCTGACGCTCCGGCCAGCAACCAGCCCGAGCCGAGTGGCCTGAGCACCCTGCGGGTTGACCGGGAAACTGGCCGTCTCGCCTCTTCTGCCAGCAGCGACAGCTATTTCGAGCTGTTCAAACAGGAAGACACTCCGCCACGCATGGACGAATTCAGCCCGGTCTTTGACTTTGGCCCGGCAGATGGCAACAGCCGTCAGGTGCAAACACCGCAGGACAATTTGTTCGACCTGTTCTAAAAGCATAAAAAAAACCGGCATTTTAACAATGCCGGTTTTGTCTGTTCCGCCCAACTATCTCATCAGGCTTTAAACACATCCTCGACGGATTGCAGCGGATAGTTTTCAGGGTACGGCAAGGTTGCCACACCGCTATCAATCGCAGCACGCGCGACTGCATCCGACACCAGCGTAATCAGTCGGGAGTCAATCGGCTTGGGCAAAATATAACTGCGGCCAAACTCCAGCTTCTCCAGCCCGTAAGCAGCACAGACTTCCGCCGGGCAAGGCATTTTGGCCAGTTCGCGCACAGCATGGACTGCGGCAATTTTCATTTCTTCGTTGATGCGCGTTGCACGTACGTCCAGCGCACCACGGAAAATGAACGGGAAACACAGCACGTTATTTACCTGGTTCGGGTAATCCGAGCGGCCTGTTGCCATAATTATGTCGGAGCGGGTTGCATGCGCCAGCTCAGGGCGAATTTCCGGATCAGGATTGGACGAGGCGAACACAATCGGGTTCTCCGCCATCCGCTTGAGGTTGTCGGTACTGAGCAAGTTCGGGCCAGACAAGCCAACAAACACATCCGCCCCCTCCATTGCCTGCTCCAGCGTATGCCGGTCGGTTTCATGGGCAAACGCTGCCTTATACTGGTTCAGGTCATCACGGCCACTATGAATTACGCCTTGGCGGTCAACCATGAAAATATTTTCCAGCTTGGCACCCAGGCTAATCAGCAAACGCATGCAAGCAGTCGCGGCAGCACCAGCACCCAGACAGACAATCCGCGCGTCTTCCAGCTTTTTACCGGCAATATCCAGCGCGTTCAGCATGCCGGCAGCAGTCACAATTGCGGTGCCGTGCTGGTCATCATGAAATACGGGAATCTCGCACTGCTCAATCAGTGCACGCTCAATTTCAAAGCACTCCGGCGCCTTGATGTCTTCGAGGTTGATACCGCCAAAAGTAATGGAGATCCGGCGTACGGTATCAATGAACGCTTGCGGGCTTTCCGAAGCCACCTCAAGGTCAAACACGTCCACACCGGCAAAACGCTTGAACAACACCGCTTTGCCTTCCATCACCGGCTTGGATGCCAGCGGTCCGGTATCACCCAGTCCCAATACTGCTGTGCCGTCAGAAATAACCGCAACCAGATTACCCTTGTTGGTGTACTTGTACGCCAAAGCCGGATCACGAGCAATCTCACGCACCGGCTCGGCCACACCCGGACTATAGGCCAGTGCGAGGTCGCGGGCACTGGAAGTCGGCTTGGTCAGCTCGACGCTGATTTTGCCTGGCCGGGGCGACATATGGTACTCGAGGGCTGCAGTTTTAAGGTCTGACATGATGGGCTTTCCGCTAGAAAAAGAATGATGGAGTCGACTGCCATTCCGGCAGCCCTTCCTTATATTTTTAGGGTAATGAGCATACGCAAGATGCCGCTTCCCGACAAGTGTCACAACTCGACCGAATGCCAACCCCCGGACACAAAAAAAGCGCCATTACTGGGCGCTTTTTTGTGTCCGGCTACTCTTACTTGCTGCTGAAGCCGCCGAAACGCTGTTTGAAACGGTCAATACGGCCGCCCACATCCAGCACTTTCTGCTTGCCGGTGTAGAATGGATGGCACTCGGAGCACACATCGATATTAATATCACTGGCCAGTGTGGAGCGGGTTTTGATGACATTGCCGCAGCTGCAAGTGGCGTTAATGTCCGCGTAGTTTGGATGAATATCAGCTTTCATGATGTGTCCTCAAATATGAAATCGTGCCGCCATCCAACCCTATTGTTGAATACCGCACTCTACAAGGGCGCAAATGATACCAGAGCATGCGCCACATGCAAGGAAATATTCACGTTTTGTGGTTAAATAGAGCAGTCTTTTTTCAATGCAGGCCCTGCACTGCAACTCAAGGAGTTCACCGTGACCAACACTGCCCAACGCCTGTTTCCCGCCACTCGTCTGCGTCGCAACCGTCGTGATGACTTTTCCCGTCGCCTAGTGCGTGAAAATCACCTGAGCGTGGACGACCTGATTTTGCCGGTTTTTGTCCTGGACGGCGAGAACCAGCGTGAAGCCGTACACTCCATGCCTGGCGTCGAGCGCTTGTCAGTTGACTTGTTGCTGCAAGAAGCCGAACGCTGGGTCGCCTTGGGCATCCCCGCCCTGGCTTTGTTTCCGGTCACTCCGGTCGAGCACAAGTCGCTGGATGCTGCCGCCGCCTGGGACCCGGATGGCATTGCCCAGCGTGCCATTCGTGGTTTGCGCGAAAAATTCCCCGATCTGGGCGTTATTACCGATGTAGCGCTGGACCCCTTCACCACCCATGGCCAGGATGGCATTCTGGATGACGACGGCTATGTGCTGAACGATGTGACTGTGGACGCGCTGGTGCGCCAGGCACTGTCCCACGCTGAAGCCGGCGCCCAGGTCATTGCACCGTCCGACATGATGGACGGTCGTATCCAGGCCATTCGCGAAGCGCTGGAAAATGCCGGACACGTCAACACCCGCATCATGGCTTATTCAGCCAAGTATGCCAGCAGCTATTATGGTCCGTTCCGCGACGCGGTCGGCTCCGCTGCCAACCTTGGCAAGGGTAACAAGTTCACCTATCAGATGGATCCTGCCAACGGCAATGAAGCCCTGCATGAAGTCGCTACTGACCTGGCCGAAGGTGCCGACATGGTGATGGTCAAGCCCGGCATGCCTTACCTGGATATTGTCTGGCGCGTGAAAGAAGAGTTCCGTGCGCCGACTTTTGCTTATCAGGTCAGTGGTGAATACGCCATGCACATGGCAGCGATTCAAAACGGCTGGCTGAGCGAGGAAGTAATTCTGGAGTCCCTGCTTGGTTTCAAGCGGGCCGGTGCCGATGGCATTCTGACCTACTTTGCAGTTCGCGCTGCGGAAATGTTGCAGGAGCAAACTGCGCTCTGACTCCTCGCAGACAAGTTACATCAGCGGGATATAGACTCCACAAACACGCCGCAAGTACATCCATGTAGGCTCCGCAACGCCATCCCTGGCGTTGCAGGGTTTGTTCCATCTTTACCCCGCTGACGCTGCTCATTCCCGTACTCTCTGGAAGCACACCCTTTTTCACCCTGTAGCTACACTCACCAAACATACCTAACCCATAAAAATAGCAACCCACCCTCACTCAGCCGGAAATTGTTCATGAACCAGGTCAGCGACACAGAAAGCCAGCCCGCCATCGCCAATCTGGATGACAGTAGCCTGTACATCAATCGTGAACTGTCACAGTTGCAGTTCAATATTCGTGTACTGGAACAGGCGCTGGACGAGTCGGTTCCGCTGCTGGAGCGGCTGAAGTTTTTGCTGATTTTCTCCAGCAACATGGACGAGTTTTTCGAGATTCGCGTGGCCGGACTCAAGCGGCAGGTCACTTACTCCCGCCCACGCATTGACGCTGACGGCCTTCAACCACAGCAGGCACTGGCCCGGATTGCCGAGGTGGTACACGAACAGGTCGAGCGCCAATACCGCATTCTTAATCAAACCCTGCTGCCGGCGCTGGCAGCGGAGGGCATTCACTTTGTCCGTCGCCGCTACTGGACACCGGCCATTCGTAACTGGGTAGAAAAATTTTTCCATGCCGAAGTGGCTCCCATTGTTACGCCTATCGGCCTGGATTCAGCTCACCCCTTTCCCCTGCTGGCCAACAAGAGCCTCAACTTTATTGTTGAGCTGGAAGGTGTGGATGCCTTTGGCCGCGACTCCGGGCTGGCCATTCTGCCAGCACCACGCAGCCTGCCCCGCCTGATCCGTCTGCCTGAGGAAGTTGCCAGCGGCGGTGTGCAGCATGTGTTTTTATCCTCGATTATCCACGCGCATGCCGATGACCTGTTTCAGGGCATGCGGGTCAAAAGCTGCTACCAGTTTCGTCTGACCCGCAACGCTGACCTGTCGATGGATGTGGATGATGTGGCTGATTTGGCTACGGCCTTGCGTGGCGAACTGTATGCTCGTCGCTTTGGTGATGCCGTGCGCCTGGAAGTAGCCGATAACTGCCCGCCCCACCTGGTCGACTATTTGCTGCAACAATTCAACCTGGGAACAGACGAGTTATATCTGGTGCATGGCCCAGTCAACCTGACCCGCCTGTTTGCCATTACCGAGCTGGACGTGTACCCACACTTGCGCTTTGAACCCTTTACTCCAGCCATTCCCAAGTCGCTATTAAAGTCAGACAATCTGTTTCAGGCCATCGCACAAAAGGATGTGCTGCTGTACCACCCCTACCAGTCCTTTACTCCGGTGATTGATTTTTTACGCCGTGCAGCACAGGACCCCGCTGTACTGGCCATCAAACAAACCCTGTACCGCTCCGGAGTTGACTCAGAAATTGTCAACGCCCTGGTCGAGGCCGCGCGTAACGGCAAAGAGGTCACGGTAGTCATTGAGTTGCGCGCCCGCTTTGACGAGGAGTCCAACCTGGCATTGGCCAGCCGCCTGCAAGCTGCCGGCGCCGTGGTGATTTACGGCATGCTCGGTTTTAAAACCCACGCCAAACTGGCTTTGGTACTGCGTCGCGAGCAAGACCTGCTGGTGCGTTACGCCCACCTCGGCACCGGCAACTACCATGCCGACAACGCTCGCCTGTATACCGACTACAGTCTGCTGACCGGCAACCCTGCCCTGTGTGAAGACGTATCCAGCCTGTTCAACCAGCTGGTTGGCATGGGGCAGGCCAAGGCCATGCACCTGATGCTGCACGCACCCTTCACCCTGCGCAGCAGTCTGATGGAAATGATTGTTCAGGAAGAAAGTAATGCGCTGACCGGATTACCCGGTCATATTGTCATCAAGGTCAATGCCCTGACCGATGCCAAAATGATCAAGGCACTGTATCGTGCCAGCCAGGCCGGTGTGCGCGTTGACCTGATCATTCGTGGCATGTGCTGTTTGCGTCCCGGCATTCCGGGAATTTCGGAAAACATCCATGTTCGTTCAGTTATTGGCCGACAGCTGGAGCACAGCCGGGTGTATTACTTCCTCAATGCGGGTGCGGAAGAACGCATGCTGCTATCCAGCGCCGACTGGATGGAACGTAACCTGGACCGTCGTATCGAAGCCTGCTTCCCGCTCAACAATCCAAAAATGATCCGCCGGGTAAAAAAAGAACTGAGCCAATACCTGCGTGACAACACTCACGCCTGGCTGCTACAAAGCGATGGCAGCTATGTGCGCCAGCAACCCGGCCCTGAAGAAAAGCCCTGTCATGCCCAGCAGCAATTACAGGACAAGCTGAGTCTGCCGCTGGTCGAAGCCTGACAGCTTCCAGTCAGCATCAGCCAATTACAAAACAGCGATTTGCAGACATGAAAAAAGGGCTCTACGGAGCCCTTTCTTCATCAAGTGGATAATTAATCCAGCTTCATGGTGCCGTTCTTGGCCAGGTTGATGTGCCAGGAGAAGGCTTTATCCAGCAAGTGCGGGGTGTGACCGCCACGCTCTGCCTTGGCTGCCTCGAAGTAGTCACGCGCCTGCTGCTTGTAGGTCGGGTGCATACAGTTTTCGATGATGGCCTCAG
>CAZBXG010000014.1:0-32267 GCA_964495925.1 uncultured Thiopseudomonas sp. | reverse complement strand
TTGGGGCTATAGCTCAGCTGGGAGAGCGCTTGCATGGCATGCAAGAGGTCCGCGGTTCGATCCCGCGTAGCTCCACCAACTCGCACTGCAATCATTTGATTGTGAAGGGTATTGCGTCCCCTTCGTCTAGTGGCCTAGGACACCGCCCTTTCACGGCGGTAACAGGGGTTCGAGTCCCCTAGGGGACGCCACTTTCCAAAAGGATTTTGGGGCTATAGCTCAGCTGGGAGAGCGCTTGCATGGCATGCAAGAGGTCCGCGGTTCGATCCCGCGTAGCTCCACCAAATTCTTTCAAAGCCGCAAGATGAAAATCTTGCGGTTTTTTTATATCTGCACAAAATGATCGGGCAAAAAAATACCCCGCCGGTGTTAGGCGGGGTGTTTTGAGTCGGGATGAAGTGGTGCGCTAGAAAAACTCGCCTTCCTGGCGTCGTCTGCTTTCACGCTGTAGGTGGTTCACATAGCGCTCGATAGTGCGCTGTGACATGCCATCGGCATGCAGAAACCTCAGGCCCAGAATGCTC
Organism: uncultured Thiopseudomonas sp.; assembly: GCA_964495925.1. Taxonomy (GTDB): domain Bacteria; phylum Pseudomonadota; class Gammaproteobacteria; order Pseudomonadales; family Pseudomonadaceae; genus Thiopseudomonas. The sequence goes on along the minus strand of CAZBXG010000014.1, from coordinate 31,743 downwards.
CAGTCCTGATTTTCTGTGTGCTGAATGTGGCGCACCTCGACCGGTAGGCTGACTTGCCCGTCAGGCAGTAGTAGCTGCGATTTGTCCAGGACTTGTCCGGTTTGTAGCGGGCAGGGGCCGGAATGCGCCAGGCGGACCTTGCAGCCGGTGGCAGACAGGTCCAGTACCGGGTTGTTGTCGAGGGGGTGCTTCAGGCTGTTGCCGGCCAGCGTCAGGTTAACCGGCTGGTCGAGCAGTGTACGCGCACGAAAGGTGCCGCGCTTCTGGTGATGGCTCAGCTCGGCAGGCAGCTCAAGCCAGGCTACTGTGTGTCCTTCCAGTACTCCTGCGGTGGGTATGCTGGTTGATGTCCAGCATATGTGAACGCCATCAAGATAGGCATCTATGCGGAATGGGTCGCCACGCAGTAGCAGACGCTGCCCCTCTTCGGGAACCAGTGCGTCGAGCGCAAGCATGTTGCTGTTCGGGTCGGTGTTGGCGATATATGTCAGAAAACGCTGGTTGCGACCCCTGAATGTGAGGGTCAGGGGAATGCTTTGTTGTAGCAGCTGCGTAAGAATACCGTGCTGTTCGACCGGGGAGCGTAAAATATTGGGCGGTGGCGGTTCATTTCCGCTACCGAAAAAACCAGACATAGATACTGACTTCCGTACAGGCTTGCGGATGGGGTTCAGGCTCGGGTGAAGCTGCGTTGTGTGCCTTTGTAGGCGGTGCTGCCCGAGCTGTCGTAAAGTGACGGGCCATCATTGTTGCGAATGATGTCCAGTGCTTTGCCAACATTGACCTGATTGGTGCGGATGAGTCTGCCGTTGCGCAGATTCGCTTCCTGACATTGCTCCATCAGTTGGCGCAGCCGGTCATGGCGTGCCATCAGGAGGCTGGTGTGTGGCAGCTGGCTGGCCATAGCGCTGAAGCCGGCAGAGTCAGCGGAGTAACCCTGGCTGCTCAGGGTTTGGCTGCGCTTGTTGGAGTTGCGGGCCAGTTGTTCCAGTAGCGGTTGCTTTTGGGTCAGCAGGTGTTGCAGTTCTTCAAGATTGCGCTCGCTAAGTGCGACAAACTCTTGCTCAAGCAGGTCGGCAAGATTCGTGCAGGTTTCTATGTCTGCATCCAGAAGATTGAGCAATTCGGTGTCAGGCATGTTGGATTACTAATCAAAAGTGGCTTCTAACTCCAACATCTTATCTGCAACTTGCCTGCTGTCAACACTGTAGCTGCCGTTATCAATGGCAGCTTTAAGCCGGGCAACTTTTTCTGCATCGACGGTGTCGGGGCTGTTGGACAGCTTTTCTGACAGGTTTTGAATCTGCAGGGCATTGCTGCTCAGCTGGACACTATCGCCACGCTGGGGTGGGGTGCCTGAAGTTGCATTGCTGTCCGGACGGGACGCTTTGCTATTGGCGCTGACTGTTTTGCCAATGTGCCCGCCGGATAGTTGTGTCTCTCCCGGGCGGCTGAAATTGATGCTCATGACTAATCTCCGCTGACTGTAATGGCCTGATCTTGTCCACCTTGATGCTGCTTCACGATGTGGTTTGCTGCCGGTTGAGCAGGCCTCGGTGCTGTTATCGGCACCATGGTAGGAAACTTTAGCAAAAATATTTTGGCTTGTACGTCAGGGATAAGTGGTGATCACACTGCTGATATTGTGTGTTGTGGATGAGTACGTCAAGTCATCCGGAGCTGTTGTTACATGGGCACTTCGACTTGCCCCGGAGCGGTAACGCGGGCGTGAATAACCCGTTGCGATCTCAGATTGCGTACCCGTATTTGCTCGCCTTTGCCACCGTCACCGAGCGCCTCGCCAGGCATGCGTACGCTAATGGGACCACTGGTAGCGCTGATGACAACACGGTCGCCACGCTTGACCATTGGCGGGATGCGAATTTGATTGGGTTGTACCGGTTGGCCAGCACTCATGGCACGGATCGACATGGCACCGGTAGCCTGCCCGATTTCTAGCAGATAGCCTTGCCCCAGCAAGCTGATGTCACGCTCGGCCAGCATCAGGTCGCCAGCCCCTAGTATGGTGTTGCGTTTGACCGGGTGACGGGTGACTACAACTTCACGGTGCAAACTGACTTGTGCGGGAACGAAAATACCCCATGGTGCAGAGCCAGTGCAGCGCACGCGGACAGTCAGGCGCCCAACCGGGATATCGGTGTTTTCCAGGCTGGCGCTTAGTGGTTTGTCACAACTGTTCAGACGTAAGCGGGAGTCCAGCCTGGCAATAGTGATTTGATGGCGACCTGCTATTTTGCTTGTGGTTAAATAGTCTTGTACGTGCTGCTCAAGAAAAACTTCGGTCGTGCCGATAATGTCATCAATGCTTGTGTAACCGCTGGCCATGAGCGAGCTGCTGAACATTGTGCCCACGCACGCAAACATGAAGGTTGCCAACCAGTAGCGAAGACGTGGCTGGCATTGTCCGGGTTGTATCATCATGCTGTGTTCTCTGGTGTCGCGACGGAATGGCTGCTGCTGGGCAGGCAGGAGTTGGCCTGACATAGACTAACACATGAGGCAGCGGGTTTTGGTTGGATGCCGGTGGTGGCAAGACCGCTTTGCGGTACAGTGAATAAAAATTTTATAAGGTCGCCCGGATCTGCACAAAGGTCGGGACGACTGAGGAATGAATATGACTAGTGTTATGGACTCGGTAAACCAGAGAACGCAACTGGTTGGCCAGAACCGGCTTGAGCTGTTGTTGTTTCGGCTGGCCGGCACGCAGCTTTATGGCATCAACGTGTTTAAAGTGCGTGAGGTGTTACCCTGTCCACCCCTGACTGCGCTGCCTCATGCCAATCCGGTGGTCCGTGGCGTTGCATCGGTTCGTGGCACTACCGTGCCGATTATTGATCTGGCGCTGGCGACCGGCAGGCCGGAAAAAACTGACCTGAAGCAAAGCTTTGTCATCATCTCCGAATACAACACCAGAGTGCAGGGTTTTCTGGTGGCCCGTGTTGAGCGCATCGTCAACCTTAACTGGGAAGAGGTTTTGCCGCCCCCGCCGGGCAGTGGTCATGATCATTACCTGACTGCAGTCACGCGAGTCAATGAGCAGCTGGTCGAAATCATTGATGTTGAAAAAGTATTTGCGCAGGTCATGCCGAGCGATGAAAGGGTTGATGAAGGCGTGATTGATGAGCAGGTGCGTGATGGTGCCCGTGGCCGGAAAATCATGATCGTTGACGATTCGTCGGTGGCGCGCAAGCAGCTGAGTCGTGTGCTGGAAGATATTGGTGTCGAGTTGCTGGTGCTCAAGGACGGGCGTGCTGCCTATAACCATCTGCATAACATGATCAAGCAGGGGCAGGATCCGGCCAGCGAATTCGCCATGCTTATTTCTGATATTGAAATGCCAGAGATGGACGGTTACACCCTGACCGCTGAAATACGCAGCAATCCGGCGCTCAAAGATATGTATGTTATGTTGCACACTTCGTTGTCGGGCGTATTTAACCAGGCAATGGTAGAGAAGGTAGGGGCCAATGAGTTCCTGGCTAAATTCAAACCCAACGAACTGGCCGAGAAGGTAATTGCCCGTTTGCGCTCGTTACACAGTTGATGCATGCTCAAAAACTGGGTTGCAAGCTGGTCGTTGCCAGCATGTGGCCCGGAATCAGAATAATTCAATCAAGCGGTTGCAAATGATTTATAATCAGGTCCGCATCATTCATTTATAAGGCGGGTGCTGTGTCAGTAACTAATCTGGATTTTGAGTTGTTTCGCGACTACCTGGAAAAGCAGTCGGGTATTTTGCTGGGTGACAACAAGCAGTATCTGGTGACCAGCCGGCTTAGAAAAATCATGGAAGTGGAGCAGCTGAAGTCGCTGTCGGAACTGGTCAAGCGCATGCAGACGCAGCCGCGTAGCGGGTTGTATCAGCGTGTCATTGACGCCATGACCACCAACGAAACCCTCTGGTTTCGCGATGCCTATCCGTTTGAAGTGATGAAAAACCGGGTGCTTCCTGAACTGGTGCAAAAGTACCCTAACCAGCGTTTGCGCATTTGGTCGGCAGCCTGTTCCTCGGGGCAGGAGCCCTACTCGTTGTCGATGATGCTGGACGAGTACGAACGCAGCAATCTGGGCCAGTTGCGTGCGGGTGTACAAATTGTAGCCACCGACCTCTCGGTCAGCATGCTGGAGGCCTGTAAGAGCGGAGAATATGATGCCTTGTCAATGGGGCGCGGCCTGTCTATGGAGCGTCAACAGCGCTATTTTGAAGCACTTGAAGGTGGCCGCTGGCGACTGAAAATGCCGGTGCGTCAACGGGTGGAGTTTCGTCAGCTGAACTTGCTGGAAAGCTATGCATTGCTGGGCAAGTTTGATGTGGTGTTTTGCCGTAACGTGCTGATTTATTTTTCTGCTGACGTTAAAAAGGATATTTTGCGACGCATCCATGCCACGCTCAAGCCGGGCGGCTATCTGTTTTTGGGTGCATCCGAGGCTTTGAATGGTTTGCCGGAGCTTTACACCATGGTGCAATGCAGTCCCGGTATTATTTATCAAGCCAAATAACGGCCAACGATAACTATGCAACAGGTTAAAGGCTGCGTGCTGTTACAGGACGCAGCCTTTTTTATTTAAAAGCAAACAGGGGTGGGGCGGACCATGCGTATTGTCATTGATGAAAATATTCCGGCAGCCGAGGTGTTCGCCCGTCATGGCGAACTGTCGGTGTTGCCCGGGCGCAGCCTGAGTGCGGCTGATGTGCGTGATGCCGATGCACTGATTGTTCGCTCCATTACCAGGGTTAATGCAGAGCTGCTTGAGGGCAGCAAGGTCAAGTTTGTTGGCACCTGCACCATTGGCACTGACCATCTGGATCTGGACTGGCTGCAACAGCAGGATATTGGTTGGAGTAATGCGCCGGGGTGCAATGCACGATCGGTGGTGGAGTATGTACTGGCTGCCTTGCGCCTGCTTGCGGTACGCAGACAGGCGGTGCTGGCGCGACGCAGCTTTGGTATTGTGGGGGCTGGCGAGGTCGGGCAACGACTGGCCAATGTATTTACCCGACTGGGCTGGCAGGTGCTGCTGTGTGATCCGCCGCGCGAGGCTGGCGGCAAGGCTCCTGGAGTGGCCGGCTTGCCCGGTCAGCTATTTGTTGGTCTGGACGAGTTGCTGGCTCGTTGTGATGTGATTTGTGTGCATACACCTTTGACCGAAACCGGCGACTGGCCGACCCGTCACTTGCTGGGAGCAGAGCAGCTTGCCAGCTTGCAGGCTGGAGCATGGCTGATTAATGCTGGGCGTGGACCGGTGATCGACAACGCAGCCTTGCTGCAACTATTACAGCAGAGACCTCATCTGGCTGTGGTGCTGGATGTCTGGGAGCATGAGCCACTGGTTGACCCGCAACTGGCTGCACTATGTGAACTGGCCACACCGCATATTGCGGGCTATAGCCAGGATGGAAAAATTCGGGGGACCGAGATGATTTATCAGGCCTTTTGTCGCCATTTTGCGCTGGAGCAGGGATTGCCCGTGCAGTATCCGCTGGCAGAAATTACAGGTCTGGCTGTGAGCGAATTGTTGTCGGCAGAACAGTTGCTCCAGCGTTTGACCGGGCTATTTTATGAACCGTTAATTGATGATGCCGCGCTGCGCGCTACTTTGTTGCTTGAGCCAGAGGCCAGAAAGTTGGCGTTTGACAGGTTGCGTAAAAAATATCCGGTGCGGCGTGAAATGCAGACTACCTGTTTGCATCTGCCAGTTGGCAGCACAGAGTTGCAACAGGTTGCGCAGGCACTGGAGCTGCCCTGGCAGGAAGGCTGAATAAGAGCTGCGGGCGCCCGCACTGTGTTGTACGAACGCCCTGACAGGAGAGGAGTTAGCGGCGACCAGCCACTTGGTGCAGATTGGTCCAGTCCAGCAGAATATGCGCTGTTTCTTTCAGGTAAGCATCTTCCATCGGATTCTTGTCGTCAGTGTCATGCGGCAGCGGGCTGTCTTCGTCGTCTTCGTCTTTCAGTGCTTTGAGCAGCTCTTCACCTTTGACACTGCGGCGCTGGTTTTCCAGATCCAGCTGCAGCTTTTCGATACGAACCTGTTCGGCACGACGACGACTTTCCCTGAGACTGACCACGGTTTCCTGCATCAGCTGGCGAGCCAGGCTCAGGCGTTCGCGGTTATAGATAAAATCAGGGTCCTGCTCGGTACGGGCATCATGGCGGGCTTGCAGCACATCCAGAAATGGCTTGAACGGATCGTTGCGTGGTGGAATCGCCGGCTTGATGCTATCCCAGGGCATGGCTTCAGGCAGGGCGCTTTCACCAATTTGCTCGGCATCCACCAGATCGGGAAAGTAAATATCCGGCAGCACGCCCTGATGCTGGGTGCTCTGACCGGATACCCGGTAAAACTTGGCCAGAGTCAGTTTTAGCTCGCCGTGGTTCAACGGCTGGATGCTTTGCACCGTGCCTTTGCCAAACGTCTGTCCGCCCACGATCAATGCACGGTGGTAGTCCTGCATGGCGCCGGCAAAAATTTCCGAAGCAGAAGCTGACAGACGGTTGACCAGTACGGCCATTGGGCCACGATACAACGGACCACGGGCTTCTTCATCGGTCAGTATATCGACTCGGCCGTTGCTGTTGCGTACCAGTACGGTTGGGCCACGTTCGATAAACAGGCTGGTCAGTTCGGTGGCTTCTTGCAGTGAGCCGCCGCCGTTGTTGCGCAGGTCGATGACAATGCCTTCAACTTTTTCTTTTTGTAGCTCGCCGATCAGGCGTTTGACGTCACGGGTGGTGCTTTTGTAGTCCGGTTGGCCGGCACGATAGGCTTTGAAGTCAATATAAAAGGTCGGAATCTCGATAATACCGATCTTGGTAATCCGGCCTTCGTGCTCCAGTTCAAGGATGGACTTTTTGGCAGCCTGTTCTTCCAGTTTGACGGCTTCGCGGGTCAGGGTAACGATTTTGCTGGTTTGGTCATTGGGAGCATTGTTTGCCGGAATGATCTCCAGTCGTACCTGCGTGCCTTTTGGTCCACGAATCAGCTTGACCACTTCGTCGAGCCGCCAGCCAATCACATCGACCAGATTCTTGTTGCCCTGACCAACGGCAATAATCCGGTCGGCAGGAGCCAGCAGCTTGCTTTTGTCCGCCGGGCCAGCAGGAACCAGACGAACAATCTTGACGTGTTCGTTGTCATTTTGCAGAACGGCACCGATGCCTTCCAGTGACAGGCTCATGTTGATGTCGAAATTTTCCGCATTCTCTGGTGACAGGTAGCTGGTGTGTGGATCATAGGTCTGGGAAAAAGCGTTGATGTAAGTCTGAAATACATCTTCGCTGCGGATTTGTTGCATGCGTTTGCGCTGGTTGCGATAGCGCTTGGTCAGCAGCTCACTGATGGCCTGATCTTCCTTGCCGGCCAGCTTCAGGCGCAGCACTTCGTCTTTCAGGCGCTTGCGCCACAGGTCCTGCAGTTCGGTCATGTTGGCCGGCCAGGCGGCTTTTTCCCGGTCGGTTTCCAGGTTTTCTTCAAGGTCGAAATCAAGGCTGGCCACACCCTGTTTTAAAGTGGCGAGAGACTGGTCCAGATATTGTGCCTGACGTTGCAGGTAAAGGCGGTATAGCTCAAAGCCGGGTTCAAGGTTGCCCTTGTGTAAAAAGTCGTCGTACCGGGTTTCCCAGCTGTTGTAGTGGTCAATATCCTGCTGGGTAAACAGCAAGCGGGCCGGGTCCAGGGTTTTCAAATAGTTGGCGTGAATCTTTTTTGAACGGGCATCATCCAGTGGCGGTTTGTCATAATGGTGACGCTTGAGCAGCTCGACAATATTCAGGCTGGCGATAACCTGCTCTTGCTCGGGTTGCAGGTGTGCCCAGTCGTCAGTCGTGCCGGCAGCCAGGACACCCAGTGAAAGCAGTAATGCAAACAGGCCTGACAGGATGTTGGGAGCGGGCAATTTCATAGGTGTCATTCTTTTGTTGGGTGGCCGTTTGTTGGCCAGAGTGGAAGACTACAGTGACAGGATGGCAGTAGAGGAATTTTATCCGGGAGCATCCGCTTAGGTAGTATATTGGTTCTGGAGTTCACTTGTGTGATGAACCTTCGAATTAAGTAAATAGTGTCTTGAGCACTACTATGGAGGCAGAATGAAGGCTTTACAAGCAGTTGAGAAAAAACCGGTTGTTACGGATGTGGCACGTCCGGATTGTGCCGCAGGGCAGGTAAGGATCCGCGTGGCAGCCACTGGAGTCAACCGGGCTGACTTGTTGCAGGTGGCCGGACTTTATCCGCCGCCGCCAGGTGTATCCGATGTGCTTGGCCTGGAGTGTGCTGGTGAAATTACCGAAGCAGGTGCAGATACTGACTGGAAAGTGGGCGATCAGGTATGCGCCTTGTTGGCGGGCGGCGGCATGGCCGAAGAAGTGTGCGTAGATGGTCGGCATGTTTTGCCGTTGCCTGCAGGGCTGGGTTTACTGGAAGCAGCTGCCGTGCCGGAAGTTTATGCTACCGCCTGGCTTAATGTGTTTTTGCTTGGCGAGGCCAAGCCGGGTGATAAAGTGCTGCTGCATGCCGGGGCCAGCGGTGTGGGTTCGGCGGCGATTCAGCTGTGCAAGGCACTGGGTATTGATTGCTGGGTCAGTGTGGGCTCGCAGGAGCGTCTGGACTACTGCATTGCTCTGGGCGCCAAAGGTGGTGTAATCCGTGGTGATGGCATTGAGGGACTGCAGGAGTTTGGTCCGTTTGATGTCATTCTGGACCCGGTTGGTGCCAGCTATGCAGTACAAAACCTGAAAATGCTGGCGGTTGATGGTCGCTGGGTCAATATCGGGCTGATGGGGGGACGCCGCGTTGAACTGGATCTGGCCCAGTTGCTGGGCAAGCGCATTCGTTTTATCGGCTCCACTTTGCGCACTCGTGATGACGACTTCAAGGCAGAGCTGATCACTTCGTTGCGCGAGCAGGTATGGCCACTGTTTGCCGAGGGCAAGCTGCACCCACAAGCTGAAGAGGTGTTTGCTTTTGCTGATGCCGAGCAGGCGTTTGCCCGGCTGGCCAGCAACCAGGTAAACGGCAAGCTGGTGCTTGAACTGTAACGCTATTGCGCCAGTGACCGCTCCAGATAGCGGTTGCTGGCACTAAACAGTTTCAGGCTTTGCTCCTGAAGCGCGTTGCCCCGGTTGTCGGCAATCACCAGCAGGATGGGCTTGTCTTTGAGCCAGATGCTGCCCATGACCAGATCCCGGCTGTCGAGCATTTCCAGCAAGGTGTGCGAGAGGTGGCCGGTGATTTTGGCGTAATTGTGTGGACCAATATGCAGGCATTCCTTGTGACGCAGGACATGTCGGAAGACAGGGTTGCTAATCCGGTCCGGCAACGGGTTATGCAGGGAGAAGGAATAGCTGGTCTGGTGTATCGGCGTCAGGCTGTCGTTGCGTGGTTGTACCTTGGCAATCAGTATTCTGGAAAACTTGCCTTGCTCTAGCATGGTGGCGTAATGACTCAGCAGTTGCAGGCTGTTACCGAATGGACTGGGTTGCTGAATGAGCTGGCCAGCCAGCTCGCGCCAGCGCAATAGTTTGCTGCGTTGTTCAGTCTGTGTGTTATCGGAGTTGGTGGTGACTGCCTGCCCGGGATGGAAACGTCGGGTTTGCCAGGGCCAGATGAGCCCTTGTGCCGGGTGCCACAGTCTGGTTGGCCCCAGTTTGCGGGCATGCCCTACGCTGGCCTCATGGGTGTTTTGCTGAATGGTCGCTAATGGTTTGCGCAGATATAGACTGAGCAGGCGCTGCCAGCGCAAACAGTGATTGTCGCCCCAGGAGTTGTGGCTGGCCAAAGCCAGGCCGCTGGCCAGGACAATGCTATTGGCTGGCTGACTGAGCCAGCTGTTCAGGTCTTTTTGCCCATCCAGTCGTCGTTGTTGCTCCAGAGGCTGATCGTGCAGGCGGGCCAGGTACAGGGCGCGGGCTATGATTTTCCGGTTACTGCCCAAAGCGGCATAACCGTCAATAATCCACTGTGGTAGCGACCAGTGCTGGGCCAGGGCATGGCACAGCTTGATCAGGGGTACGCCAATCAGCTCACGCTCGACTTTCCAGGCGGGTTCATTATTGCCCAGAACACGCTGCTCCCAGATACCCAGCAGTTCCGGGTGGCGCGTCAGCAGCGGCCACAAGGGTGAAAAGAACAGCAGGCTGCCCCAATGGATCTCTTGCCAGAGGCGGGCCATTTTATGGGCAAATAATGCATTGGCCTGATAGTTGGCATGTTGCCCCATCAGCCAGACCTGTCGCAGGCTGGCTGGAATTGGCAATTTTGACTCATCAATCAGTGATGTAAGCAAACTGCTGCAGCGTGCCATGCCCAAGCGCTGTAGTACCGCATCCAGGCTGTAGGCCGGTTCACCCAGGGCACTTGTGACCCGGTTCGCTTCGCGAAACAAAATCAGTGCAATGCTGGGAGCTTCGCTGATTACCTGCGCAATATCATTTAGACTGCTGCCCGGATTGGCCAATATTTGCTGTACACGCTCCTTTTGGCCGTTATGTACGGGCAGCGCGGTATGGTCCAGTAATGTTAACCATTCATTTAGTGGTTTTGGTTGGAGTATACTCTGTGCCATTGTGCGCTCTTCCTGTAACAGCAAGCGGTTGCTTCACATAGCTGATGTTAGCAAATATCGGTGCACTGCTGGTTTTTATAAAAACTCGAAATAAATGTGAGAAGTAATGATTAAAATTGTAGGCATTTTGGTTGTGCTGGGTAGTGTTCTGGGCGGTTATATTTTGTCGGGTGGGCACATCATGGCGATTGTCCAGCCATTTGAGGTGCTGATTATTGGTGGTGCTGCGTTTGGTGCTTTTTTGCAATCCAACCCGGCAACAACGCTCGGGCGTGTCGTAAAAAATTCCTTGCGGATGTTTGGCACACGTTTTAACAAGGCGCTGTACCTGGATGTGCTGAAAATGCTGTATGACATCCTCAACAAGAGTCGTCGTGAAGGCATGATGGCGATTGAGGCGGATATTGAAGACCCGGCTGCCAGCGCCATATTCAGCAAGTATCCGGCCATTTTGAAAGATGAGCAAATGACCGCTTTTGTGTGTGATTACCTGAGAATCCTGTCATCCGGCAATATGGCACCGCACGAGTTTGAAGGTTTGTTTGACATGGAACTGGATACTCTAAAAGCAGACTTGAGTCATCCGCCACATGCCGTCACCCAGGTGGCAGATGCATTGCCGGGGTTTGGTATTGTTGCTGCGGTATTGGGTATTGTGGTCACCATGGCGATGTTGGGTGAAGCTGAACAGAATGAAATTGGTCGCCATGTCGGTGCTGCGCTGGTCGGTACCTTTCTGGGTATTTTGGCAGCCTACGGGTTTGTAGGGCCGCTGGCAGCCAGCCTGCAACATGATGCCGATGAAGAGCTCAATCTGTATGAAGCAATCAAGGCCACGCTGGTGGCTTCCGCTTCGGGCATGCCGCCAAGCCTGGCTGTCGAGTTTGGCCGCAAGGTACTGTACCCGGGCCACCGGCCAAGCTTTATCGAGCTGGAACAAGCCGTACGCGGCGGATAATCAGTTATGAGTACCAATCAGCCGATCATCATCAAGCGTGTCAAAAAGGTTGTTGGCGGCCACCATGGTGGTGCGTGGAAGATTGCTTTTGCCGACTTTGCCGTAGCCATGATGGCTTTCTTTTTGGTGATGTGGTTATTGTCATCAGCTACGCCCGAGCAGAAAAAAGCCATTTCCGGTTACTTTCAGGATCCGATTGGTTTCAGCACTTCTGCCAGTCCCTATGTGATTGATCTGGGTGGCACGCCGACACCTGCGCCCCAGCAGACTCTACATCCGGAGAGTGCATCCGAGGCAATGGACCTGGAAAGCGACGATGACCTGAGCAGCCTGATGGAACAGCTGGAGCAAGAACGTTTGCAAATGTTACTGCAAGAGCTGCAAGCTAAAATCGACGAGAATGACCAGTTGCGGCCCTATCGTGAGCAAATCCATTTTTCAATCACGCAGGAAGGCCTGCGCATCCAGATTGTGGATGACGAGCAAAGACCAATGTTTGCCCTTGGCAGTGCGCGTTTGCAGACATACTTCGAAGATATTCTGTACATGATGGCTGGCTCCATCCGTAGTGTGCCGAACAAAATCAGCATTGGCGGGCATACCGATGCCAAGCCATATTCCGGTGAGGGAGACTTTGGCAACTGGGAACTTTCGGCCAGCCGGGCCAATGCTGCCCGCCGGGCGTTGCGTGCGGGTGGACTGGATGAGCATCAGGTTGCACGTGTGGCCGGTTATGCGTCATCGGTCCTGTTTGACCGCAACGAGCCATACAGTCCGGTCAACCGCCGTATTGATATTGTGGTATTGACTAAAAAAGCCCAGCAAGATCTGGAAGATGCCGCTGAGGATCAGTCCATGCAGCCGCCCGAGCCGTCACCATCTAATGCACCTGCCGGTCGCCCGGAACGGGAGCGGATGAACCTGTTTGAGGACGGTGTACTGCAATTTGGTGAAGGACGCGGTTAAAACCACTGCTTTATGGGGTAGCTACAGCTGCTAACCACCCGCAAATTGCTTTGCGCACGAGCTTTACACCGAGGCAGTATCTGTCTGCAAAACTCAGGCAATACCCTTGAGCAGCATGCGAAAGCTGTCTAGCCGTGGTTCGCTGATTTTATCGTCGGCCACTGCTTCCAGCAGCGCGCAGCCAGGTTCGTGTTCGTGGCTGCAATCACGAAAGCGGCAGTGGCCAAGAAACTCGGCGAACTCGATAAAGCCGGCTTCAACATCGGCAGGGTCCACATGCGCCAAACCAAACTCGCGGATGCCGGGTGAGTCGATCAGGCTGCCGCCACTGTCAAAGTGAAACAGCCGTGCCGTGGTAGTGGTGTGTGTGCCCTTGTGGGTCAGTTCCGATAATGCGCCGACTGCCATTTGTGCTTCCGGCAGCAAACGGTTGACCAGTGATGACTTGCCCACGCCGGACTGGCCGACAAATACGCTAATTTTGTCTTTCAGCAATTCTTGCAGCTGGTCCAGCCCGTCACCGGCTTCGGCAGATACATCCAGAATGGCATAGCCCAGTTTTTTGTAGACGGACAGTAATTCACGCGCTTTGCCGCCATGTTCGCCGTCCAGCAAATCTGCTTTGTTCAGCAGCAGTAATGGCTTGATACCGGCATGGCTGGCTGCAACCAGATAACGGTCAATCAGGTTGGCATGTGGCTCGGGCAATGGAGCGAACACAATCACAATCTGGTCGACATTGCTGGCCACTGGCTTGAGCTGGCCACGCATATCCGGCCGACACAGTTCAGAGTGACGGGGCAGTTGCGCCACAATCACGCCAGCGCCCTGATTGGCGGGTCGCCAGACGACCCTGTCGCCGGTGACCAGTGCAGGCAGGTTGGCGCGGATGTAGCAGCGGTAGTGCTGTCCCTGCAGCTCGGGCTCCAGAGCCTCGATTTCGACTTGCACACCGAAGTGGGCAATCACCAAACCTTCCTGCTCCGCTCCCAGCTCGCCACCGCTCAGTTCGTCGAGCATGCGGGCTTCGCGCTTTTCGGCACGGGCAACACGTTCTTGCTGAATTTTATCAATACGCCAGCTTTGGCGGCGGGTCAGGATGCGTTTGGCCATCGGTAGGAAGTGCCCAGTTATGGTGGTTAAGTCAGTGCGTGGCAGCATAGCATGAAACAGTCTTGGCTCAGCTGCTTCTGCGGCCACACTGCTAAGTTATGTGATCAGCCTAGCCAGCCAAGGGCGCGGGCAGCTGCATAGATGGCCATGATCAGGAAGCACAGTGCGGCCAGGCTACGAATCAGGGTCAGTGGCAGGCGATTGGCGGCGAAGTTGCTAATCAGCACCACCGGCACGTTGGCCAGCAGCATGCCCAGAGTGGTACCGACTACGACAGCCAAAAATGACGGGTACTGTGCAGCCAGCATGACAGTGGCTATCTGGGTCTTGTCTCCCATCTCTGCGACGAAAAACGCCACCAAACTGGCAATAAATGGGCCGTATTTACTGAGCAGGCTGCCTTCGTCATCCATTGTGTCAGGAATCAGTGTCCATGCGGCCACGGCCAAAAAGCTGGCAGCCAAGATCCATAACAGAGTGGTTTCACTGAAGTATTGCGCGACATGGTTGCCCACCGCAGCGGCCAGCGCATGATTGAGCACGGTTGCGACCAGAATGCCGGCAATAATCGGCAGCGGCTTGCGAAAACGCGCAGCAAGAATAAAGGCCAGAAGTTGGGTTTTATCACCGATTTCTGCCAGGGTGACGATACCGGTTGAGACAAAGAGAGCTTCAAACATTGCGAGATTCCAGGGGCGGATCAAGTTACGAGCACCATGACACTCGCAACGATCCACCCAGGCGGTTGCGCGTGTCATGGGTCTCGTCAAACCTTACCGGGTGATTGCTGTCACCACCTGTAGGGTCGCCGGCGCCATGATCGGTTGATCAAGCATGTTGACGCAGGCGCCGTGCGGGACACGGCAGACTACTCCCCCAAAACGGAGCCGATGGTACGGATTGCCAGGGGCAAATGCAAGCCTGCCGGAATAGTTGCCAGTAATCAGAGGGCATTTGCTACACTTGCCGGCGATGTGGCTAAGGGGTTGTGAGGTCATGATAGAAGCGACGGGGTTGTGCAAATCTTTTTCGGGCAGGGTGGCGGTGAATGGTTTGTCATTCACTGTCCAGCCAGGCGAAGTGGTCGGCTTTCTTGGCCCCAATGGCGCGGGCAAGTCGACCACCATGAAGATGCTGACCGGCTTTCTTGCTCCGGATGCAGGTTCCGTACGTTTGTGCGGTCTGGACATGTCGTGCGAACCGGTACGGGCACAACAGCTACTCGGCTATTTGCCCGAAGGCGCACCCTGTTATGCAGAAATGCGGGTGCGTGACTTTCTGGTTTTTATCGCCAAAATTCGTGGTTATCGTGGTGCAGAATTGTTGCAACGGGTGCAGCAAGTGCTGGATTTGCTGGAGCTGAACGAAGTGCAGCATCAGCTGATTGACACTCTGTCCAAAGGTTTTAACCGCCGTGTTGGGCTGGCGCAGGCTGTGTTGCATGATCCGCAAGTGCTGATTCTGGATGAGCCGACTGACGGCCTTGATCCCAATCAAAAACATCAGGTACGCGAGTTGATTCGCCGCCTTGCTCCGGGCCGGACCATCATTGTTTCCACTCATATTCTGGAAGAAGTCAGCGCAATCTGTAGCCGTGTGTTGTTGATTGCCCATGGCGAATTACTGGTCGATGCCACTCCACACCAGCTACAGCGACAATCCCGTTATTGGCAGGCGGTCACCTTGCGTAGTCGTGACGAATCGCTGGATATGGAACTGTTAGCCGAGTTGCCGGGCGTGCAGGCGGTAGAAAAAGGGCTGGACGGAGCGCTGACACTGGTGCCGGAGCCGGGGCAGGCAGTTTTTCCGGCGGTCAGTGCGCTGGTGCAACAGCAAGGCTGGGAGCCGGATGAAATGACAATAGAAGCAGGGCGGCTGGATGAAGTGTTTCGTCGCCTGACTCGTGGAGAACATCAATGAGTCATTTGCGTATTCTGATTGGTCGCGAGTTTGTTGCTTACTTTGCCACGCCACTGGCCTATGTGTTTTTGCTGGTGTTTTTGGTGTTGGCCAGTGCACTGACCTTTTATATGGGCGGTTTTTACGAAAACGAACAGGCCGATCTGCAGGTGTTTTTTGCTTTTCACCCGTGGCTGTATCTGTTTTTGTTGCCTGCGCTGGGCATGCGCTTATGGTCTGAAGAGCGCAGAAGTGGCAGCATTGAATTACTGATGACTTTGCCGGTACGCCTGCACGAACTGGTGCTTGGTAAATTCATGGCGGCCTGGATGTTTGCCGGTTTGGCATTGCTGCTGACTTTCCCCATGGTACTGACCGTCAATTTCCTCGGTTCGCCGGATAATGGTGCAATTGTCACCGGCTATGTGGGCAGCTGGTTGCTGGCAGGTGCTTTTCTGGCCGTCAGCGCCTGCATTTCTGTACTGAGCAAAAGCCCGGTGGTGGCGTTTATTGGCGCAGTGGTGGTGTGTTTTTTATTTTTGCTGCCGGGGCATGCATTGGTGCTGGATGCATTTCGCGGCTGGGCACCGCAATGGTGGCTTGATGTGCTGGCTTCGATGAGTTTCCTCACCCGCTTTCAGGCTATTAGTCGTGGTGTGCTGGATGCCCGTGACCTGTTGTTTTTTACCAGCTTTATCGCTGCCTGGTTGCTGGCCAACGGGGTATTGCTTGAGCTGAAAAAGGCCGACTGACCATGCAAAAAATCATGCGATCTACTTTGGGGCTGGCACTGATAGCCGTTGCATTTGTATTGCTGAATGCGTTGGCCAGCGTTTGGCTGAAAAATATCCAGTTGGATTTGACCGAAGAACGGCTGTACAGCCTGTCGGACGGTACCCGCAGCGTGTTGCAGCAACTGGACGAACCGGTTGCATTGCAGTTGTTTTTTTCTGGTCGGGCTGCACGAGAATTGCCGCAGGTGCGCCAATATGCCAAACGGGTGCAAGAGTTGCTGGAGACCTTTGTCCGCCTGAGTGACGGCAAATTGAGCCTTGAGCTGATTGATCCGGAGCCGTTCTCCGAACAGGAAGATCTGGCCGCCGAACTGGGTTTGCAGCCGGTACCGTTGCCGTTGGGTGATACCCTGTATCTGGGGTTGTCAGGTCGTAACAGCAGTGGCCGTCAGGCCGCGATTCCCCTGTTTGCACTGGATCAGGAGCGTTTTCTCGAATACGAACTGAGCCGCTTACTGTATGGCCTGTCTCGTCAGCAACAGCCGGTGGTCGGCCTGATTTCCGGATTGCCTCTGGAAGGCGGTTTTGTTGCTGCTGCCGGGGGGGTACAAGAGCCCTGGGCAGTGCTGGAGCAGGTGCGACAACAGTTTGCACTGGAGTTTCTTGACGTGGCCGTGGATGAGATTCCCGGGCAAATAGATGTGTTGTGGCTGGTGCATCCGCAACAGTTGTCGTTGCCGACCCTGTATGCAATTGATCAGTTCGTGTTGCGCGGTGGTCGCCTGCTGGTGTTTGTTGACCCGCTCAGTGAAGTGGATCAGCAGGTTGACTTGCAACAGGCTTTGGGCGAGGGACGGAGTTCCGATCTGGATATGTTGTTTAGAGCCTGGGGTGTGCAGTTGTTGCCGGAGCGGGTGCTGGGTGACGCCACTTATGCGATGAGTGTGGCTGCCGGTGAACAGCAGCGGCCCGTACGGCACTTGGCCTGGTTGACCGTTCCCGCGTCAGGCATGAGTCAGAACGATGTGGTTACTGCCCGGCTGGAGCGACTGACGCTGGCCACTGCTGGCATAGTGCAACCGCTGGAAGATGCAACGACTGACTTTATTCCGCTGATTGAAAGTTCTACAGCAGCCATGCCATTTGCAACCAGCCGTCTGGCCAGGCTGATTCATCCGGGTGAGCTGTATGCCGACATGGAGCCAACGGGTGAGCGTTATGCCATGGCAGCCCGCATCAGCGGTCCTGCAGTTAGCGCTTTTCCAGACGGACTAGAGGGGCAGGTACGGGGACTGGCCAAGGCTGACAACATACAGGTGATTGTTGTTGCCGACACCGACATGCTGGGCGACCGTTTGTGGGTACAGGTGGGCGAGTTTGCAGGTCGGCGTTTGCCACAGCCCTGGGCTGATAACGGTAATCTGGTGCTTAATGCGCTGGAAAATCTGACTGGCTCGCAGGCATTGATTGCTGTGCGTGCGCATGGCAATTTCAGCCGACCGTTTACTCTGGTGGAGCGTATTCGCCGCAGCGCCGAAGAACGCTTTCGTAGCAAGGAGCAAGAGCTGCAATGGCGGCTGGCGCGGGTCGAACAGCAGATCAGTGATTTGCAGGTGATTCCGGAAGAAGGCATGGACACCAGTCAGGAAGAGCAGCAGCTGTTGCAACAGTATCGTCAGGAGCAGCTGGCAGTACGCAAAGAATTGCGTGAAGTCCGCTACCAGCAAAATGCCGATATCGAAGCACTGGGGCGCACGGTCAAGCTGTTTAACCTGCTGGTCATGCCGGTGCTGCTGATTGTGGTGCTGGTGTTGGTCAGCTTGCAGCGGCGGAGCCGGGCGAAGTAGAGCGGGTGTGCTGAGGGCTATATTTTCCCGCTCATTCCCATCCGTCTTTCCCGGCCAAACCCGCGCTTGCTCATGCGTGGGCCGGGTGCTGCCTGCCGTCGTTTGAACTCGTTGCGGTCAATCAGCCGGGTAACGCGCTGTACCCAGTCAGCATCCAGGCCGGCAGCGAGCAGCTGCTTGACGCTTTGGTTTTCTTCCACATACAGCCGGACAATCTCGTCCAGTAGTGGATATGGCGGCAAGTTGTCGCTGTCTTCTTGTCCCGGGGCCAGCTCGGCGCTGGGCGGACGGGTGATGACACGTTCGGGAATTGCCGGACTGATGGTGTTGCGGTATTCGGCCAGGCGATAAACCAGCGTTTTTGGAATATCTTTGAGCAGGGCAAAGCCGCCGGCCATGTCGCCATAGAGGGTGCAGTAGCCAACCGCCATTTCGCTTTTGTTACTGGTGGTCAGCAGCAGTGCGCCGGAGCGGTTGGAGAGGGCCATCAGCAGCATGCCGCGGCTGCGTGCCTGCAAGTTTTGCTCGGTGGTGTCTTGCGCTGGTGCTGGCCATTGCTCCAGCAGTGGCTGCAATCGGGCAGCAAACGGCTCAACCAGAGGTGCAATCGGTGCAACATGGTAAGCCACGCCCAGTTCACGGGCTTGTTCGGCGGCATCATCCTGACTGATTTGTGCGGTGTAGTGATAGGGCATCATCACGGCAGTCACCCGTTCAGGGCCGAGCGCATCCGCAGCCAGTGCCAGCACCAGAGCGGAGTCAATTCCTCCGGATAAACCGAGTAAGGTGCCGTTGAAACCGCAGGCGTCCACATAGTCGCGTACGGAAGTGACCAGTGCTTGCCAGGTCAGTGCTTCACTGTCGGCTAGCGGTTGTGGTGCGGAAGCGGTGGCGGGATCAACAGTCAGCAGTTCATTGTCAAAACCAGCTGCCCGCTGGCGCAGTTGGCCACTGCTATCAAACACACAGCTATGCCCATCAAATACCAGTTCATCCTGTCCGCCGACCGGATTAATCTGTGCCAGCGGACAGTGCAGTGCACTGGCAGTGCTGGACAGCTGCTGCAAGCGTAAAGGCACCGAGTCGTGATAAAAGCTGTTGTCACCCAGGTTCAGCGCCAGCACACAGTTGGCGGCCTTGAGTTGCTGTTGCACAACCGGCTGGAAAATTTCGTCGCCGATGGTCACCGCCAGGCGCGCGCCCTGAAAGTCCAGCCAGGGCTGCTTGGTACCAGCCGAAAAATAGCGTTGCAGGTCCAGCAGGGGATCAGCAGGCAGCATTTGTTGAGCGTAACTCCAGCGCAGTTCGCCTTGTTGAAACAGGCATGCGCTGTTGTACAAATTACCATTGGCGGCACGCGGCATGCCGATCAGAAACGCCTGCTTTGTACTGAGCGCACCCAAGGCAGGCAAGGCCGCTTCCACTGTTTCGAGCACATGCGGGTACAACCAGCGGTCGAGCAGCGCGTGGCCGGTCAGGGCCAGCGAGGGAAATACCAGCAGGTCACTGCGTCCGTTATCTGCAACGATGGCCTCTTCGATGCTGGCAAGGTTGGCGGCAAGATCACCGAGATGAACCTTGATCTGGGCCAGAGAAATGCGGGGCAGGGCGGACATGCGACTATTCCTGTATACGGGAAACAAGGCAGCCAGTTTAGCAAACTGGCTGCTTTCACGTCAGGCTTTACCAGCTGATGCCGATTCCCATCAGATAGCGGCGATCATTGAGGTCGCCCTCTTGGCTCTTGATTTTTTCCCACTCGGATTTGAGGGTGAAGGAGGCCCAGCTATTGATTTTGTAGCGCAGGCCGGCTTCCTGATCGAGTGTGTACTGGATGGCCGGTGTAAAGGGCAGTCCTGCTTCGCCCTGATAGTACAGCTCCAGCGTTTTGGCCAGAAAATAACGCCGGTAGTCCCAGTTGGCCGCAGCAGAGTTAAAGTTCACACGTTCGCCATTGGCAAAGCTGTAGCGGTTGTGTGCCAACAGAGTGCTGGACGACAGTGAACCGAGGGCATTGTCCCAGAACTGGAAACCGGGACCGCTACCCAGTGTAATCTGGCGGCGTACATCTTCCAGTTTGTCATGGGTGTATTTGCCCTTGCTCTTCCAGAACCAACGTTGGGTCATGAAATAATCCAGCCCGTAGCTGCTGGTCAGGCGATCGGTTTTTTTGCTGTCGTCTTTGGTTTCGTGTTCATAACCGGCTTCGAACCCGTGCCGCCAGCGGCCATGACGCAACTGGCCGTCAAAGCTCAGATCGTATTTGTCTGAGTTGGCCTCCTTGCGCTTGTAATCAGCAGCCAAATGCAGTGCGCCGCTCCAGACCAGGTCGCTTGTCAGCCGTTTTTCTTCATACGGCAGCAGTTGGTGAATGTTCCGTATTTTTAGCTCGGTGTCCTGGCCATTTTCAACCAGATGGATGCGCCCCGACTGGCTGCCCTGTAGGCGAACCAGCTGGCCATCATCAGCCCGTTGCCGCTTGGCGATAAACTGCTGGTCACTCTCCATGCTGGCGACCTGCTTAAGATCAAGGTTGATGGTGCCGGCGTAGGCCGTTTTGACTAACAGGCGACCTCCATCGAGCAGTACAATGCTGCCACTGATGCGGTCGCCATTGTTCAGGTGAATGGTGTCGGCCCAGGCTGAACTTGCCAGAAGAAAGCAGCTCAAAGCTGCGTGAATAAACCAGATGCGCATAGGGTAAAAACTGCAATGAAAGAGGTTGGGATAAACGCTGGGATGCCCGCAGTGGACAAAAAGTTCACTGATGCCGCCACGCGCCGTGAAATGCTCTATGCCGTATTGGCTCAGGTACCCGCTGGCAGTGTTGTCACTTACGGCCAGCTGGCAGAACTGGCCGGGCTTGGCCGGGCTGCACGCTGGGTCGGTGCTCAGCTGCGTAACCTGCCGGATGGCAGCAAGCTGCCGTGGCACCGGGTCATCAATCAGGCGGGCCGCCTCAGTGTACCGGAAGGCGGTGAAACCTGGCTGGAACAGTGTCAGCGATTGCGCACCGAGGGTGTTCAGGTCAGCAACGGGCGGGTATCCTTGCAACGCTACCGTTGGCGACCGTGAACGCTGGCGTGGGCGAACTCAAGTCAAGCAAAGCCGGTTTTCCGGTTGCTTTGTCAGGTTGTGGCTGCCACGCTTGGCTCCTTTCAACGGTCAGGACAGAACATTTCGGACCCTATTTTGATGCAAGTTGACCATGACTAACAAGGGCTGGCGTGAAGCGCTGACCACTTATTCCAGCCCTGCTGTACTGGCGTTGCTGCTGCTCGGCTTTGCTGCCGGGCTGCCTTACATGATGGTGTTTTCCACGCTGTCAGTGTGGTTGCGCGAGGCAGGCGTGGCACGGGAGACCATTGGCTATGCGAGCCTGATCGGTCTGGCCTATGCTTTCAAATGGGTTTGGTCACCGATGCTCGACCAGTGGCGGCTGCCGATACTCGGTCGCATGGGGCGCAGGCGCTCTTGGCTGATCTTGTCGCAAATTCTGGTGGCGATCGGCTTGGCCGGTATGGCCTTCAGCAATCCGCAAACCCATCTGGCGGTGCTGATTGCGCTGGCGGTAATGGTGGCGTTCGCTTCGGCGACACAAGATATTGCAGTGGATGCCTATCGTCTGGAAATTGTTGAAAGCGACCGGCAGGCGGCGCTGGCGGCCAGTTATATGGCGGGTTATCGGGTGGCAGTGCTGCTGGCTACGGCAGGCCCGCTGTATTTTGCTGAATGGTTCGGCTCGACCGGTTTACAGTATCGGCATTCGGCCTGGGCCAGCACCTATCTGCTATTTGCCTTGTTGATGCTGCCCGGCATGTTGACCACCATCTGGATTAAAGAGCCGAAAATTTGCCTGGATCGCATCGCTGTACGCATTCCGTATGCACTCAGTCATCAGCTGGTTTCGATTGTGGTGCTGATTGTGTTGCTGGTGTCGGTACCCGCCATGCTGACCCAGTATTACCACACCAACTTTCATCCATTTCTGCGAGGTTCGCAAAGCCTGGCAGATTTGTTTTTTACTGACCGGGCGTTTTTACGTGGCCTGATGTATAGCCTGCTGATTCTGGCCTGTTTGTCGTCATTCGGGCGCAAGGGACTGGCCCCGGTGCTGACTCCGGTCAATGATTTTATTGTGCGTTATCGCTGGCAGGCCTTGTTATTGCTGGGATTGGTCGCCACTTATCGCATGTCGGACACGGTAATGGGCGTGATGGCCAATGTGTTTTATATTGACCAGGGTTTTACCAAGGATCAGATCGCCGGAGTCAGCAAGGTTTTTGGCCTGATCATGACTTTGGTGGGGGCGGGTGCAGGTGGCATTCTTATTGTGCGTTTTGGCATCATGCCGATTCTGTTGTTGGGTGGCATTGCTTCGGCAGCAACCAATCTGATGTTTGTCATGCTCAGTGGCATGGGCGCGCATATGCAGATGCTGATTGTGACCATATCCTGCGACAACTTCAGTGCGGGCATGGCCACGGCAGCTTTTGTTGCATATCTGTCGAGCCTGACCAACCTGCAGTTTTCGGCAACACAATATGCCTTGCTGAGCTCCATCATGCTGTTGTTACCACGACTGATCGGCGGCTATTCAGGGGTGATGGTGGACAAGCTGGGCTATGCCAGTTTTTTTTATGCCACGGCGCTGCTGGGTGTGCCGACCATCATCCTGATCATCTGGCAGTGGCGGCTGGAAACACGCAATAAAGAGCTTCAGGAAGAGGTCATTCAGGAAGCTGATACTCCTTGAGTTACTTGAACAATGTGAGGCAAAGATTTATGCGGGGTTTTATGTGGTTTTTATTGCTTCTGCCGTTGCTTGAGCTGTATGTGCTGATTCAGATCGGCAGTGAAATTGGTGCGCTGAGTACAGTGCTATGGATCATCCTGAGCGCCATTGCCGGTGTTTTTTGCATCCGTATGGCGGGTGTTGCCACCGCTCTTGGTGTGCGCGAGCGCATGGCGAAAGGCGAGGTGCCGGACGATGCCATGCTGACTGGTCTGCTGTGGGTGATTGGCGGTGTACTGTTGTTTATTCCTGGCTTTATCAGCGATTTTGCCGGAATTATCTGTATTTTGCCGATGACACGTCACTGGTTGCTCAAGCGCATGCGTCGCGGCATGCCGCAAGCGGATCTGCACGCCAGTTATCGCCAGACCTACACTCAACACAGCCAGAGTGAGCACGAAACGCATGTGATCGAAGGCGAATACGAGCGCAAGGACAAAGATTGAAAGTAAATGCCGGGCTGCTCTTGAAATCTGTTTGGGCAGTCTCCATATAGGCTGCACAAGTTCAAATGGTGGGCGCAAGCCGCACCGACAGAATGCGCTGACACCTGTTGGCTGCGTTCTTTTCCATGAAATGGCAGGTATGAGATGCCTGCCGGTTGTTAGTCCAATCATCCGTTTAGGAGAGATCGAGAATGAAGCTTCGTCCTCTGCATGACCGCGTGGTAATCCGCCGTAGTGAAGAAGAAACCAAAACTGCTGGCGGCATCGTTCTGCCCGGTTCTGCTGCTGAAAAACCCAATCAGGGTGAAATCGTCGCCGTAGGCACTGGCCGTGTGCTGGACAGCGGTGAAGTACGCGCACTGGCTGTCAAAGTCGGCGACAAAGTGGTCTTCGGTCCTTACTCCGGCAGCAACACCGTAAAAGTTGACGGTGAAGATCTGCTGGTGATGAGCGAGAGCGAGATCCTGGCTGTTGTTGAAGGCTAAGTTCAGCGCTTCCTCCACGATTGAAACAACACAACAGAATTTTGAGGTAAAAAATAATGGCTGCAAAAGAAGTTAAGTTCGGCGATGCCGGCCGCAAAAAAATGCTGACCGGTGTCAACACCCTGGCAGACGCCGTTAAAGCGACTCTTGGTCCAAAGGGCCGCCACGTCGTACTGGAGCGCAGCTTCGGGGCGCCGGTCATTACCAAAGATGGTGTGTCCGTAGCCAAAGAAATCGAGCTGAAAGACCGCTTTGAAAACATGGGTGCCCAGCTGGTCAAAGACGTTGCCTCCAAGGCCAACGACGAAGCCGGTGACGGTACCACCACCGCCACTGTTCTGGCTCAGGCTATCGTTAACGAAGGTCTGAAAGCAGTTGCTGCCGGCATGAACCCGATGGACCTGAAGCGTGGTATCGACAAGGCGACTGTTGCCATTGTTGAGCAGCTGAAAGCACAGGCCAAGCCATGTGCCGACTCCAAGGCGATTGCCCAGGTTGGTACCATCTCCGCCAACGCTGACACCACCATTGGTGACATCATTGCTGAAGCAATGGAAAAAGTGGGCAAAGAAGGCGTCATTACCGTTGAAGAAGGTTCCGGCCTGGAAAACGAACTGTCCGTGGTTGAGGGCATGCAGTTTGACCGTGGTTACCTGTCTCCTTACTTCATCAACAAGCCCGACACCATGGTTGCCGAGCTGGAAGACCCGCTGCTGCTGCTGGTAGACAAAAAAATCTCCAACATCCGCGAACTGCTGCCAGTGCTGGAAGCTGTTGCCAAAGCCGGCCGCCCGCTGCTGATCGTTGCCGAAGACGTGGAAGGCGAAGCCCTGGCCACTCTGGTTGTCAACAACATGCGCGGTATTGTTAAGGTTGCTGCCGTCAAAGCCCCGGGCTTTGGTGATCGCCGCAAGGCCATGCTGCAGGATATCGCCATCCTGACCGGTGGTACCGTGGTTTCCGAAGAAGTCGGCCTGAGCCTGGACACCACCACCCTGGAGCACCTGGGTCATGCCAAGCGCGTGGTTCTGGACAAAGACAACACCACCATCATCGACGGTGCCGGCCAGCAGGCTGATATCGAAGCGCGTGTTGCCCAGATTCGCAAGCAGATCGAAGACACCAGCTCCGACTACGACAAAGAGAAGCTGCAAGAGCGTCTGGCCAAGCTGGCTGGCGGTGTTGCCGTAATCAAGGTTGGCGCAGCCACCGAAGTTGAAATGAAAGAGAAGAAAGCCCGCGTTGAAGACGCGCTGCACGCCACTCGTGCTGCCGTTGAAGAAGGCGTGGTGCCTGGCGGCGGCGTTGCGCTGGTGCGTGCGCTGCTGGCCATCTCTGATCTGCAAGGCGATAACGAAGAGCAGAATGTTGGTATTGCCCTGCTGCGTCGTGCGGTTGAAGCGCCTCTGCGCCAGATCGTCAGCAACGCCGGTGACGAAGCCAGCGTTGTGGTTGACAAGGTCAAGCAAGGCGAAGGCAACTACGGTTACAACGCTGCCACTGGCGAGTATGGCGACATGATTGCCATGGGTATTCTGGACCCGGCCAAAGTAACCCGTTCCGCGTTGCAGGCAGCTGCTTCCATTGGCGGTCTGATGATCACCACCGAAGCCATGATTGCCGAAATCAAGGATGACTCCGCCGGCCCGGCCATGCCTGATATGGGCGGCATGGGTGGGATGGGCGGCATGGGCATGATGTAATCGCCCACTGTCCCTTGTGACACCAAAAGCCGCGCTCCGGGAAACCGGGCGCGGCTTTTTTATGGGTGAGGGCTTATGCAATAACCAAGAAGTATTGTCGTATATCAAAGTGATATCAGATATGGCCGAAGTGATGTTTTTCTGCGTCAAAGTTAGTGGTAGGATTCCGTATTGCCAATAATGCGGGTCGATCGACAAAAGGATTTATACAATGACGCTGGTACAGCAGGAAAGCGCGGTACGACTGAAAAAACACTTTTCCGTAAGGGTTATTAACGAAGCACGTTACATCGTCGAGAGCTGGCATGGTGTGCAGCAAGCCGTCTGGGATCTGGAAACTGCCCAAAATCTGCAGCATGCTATCGAGCGCCTGCAACGCTATGCCGAACGTTACGATCAGCCCCAACACCTGGAATCAGCCTTGCAGATTGGCTCTGTGATGCAGCAGGTCATGGCGGCACAGGGACGACTCAGCACCACCACAATCGAGAGCCTGAACCAGCTGATACAACGTCTGGCAGAAACCCGGTTGTGTTTTGTGGAAGAAACGGGTGAGGAGGGCGCGACAAGAGCCAGTGCAAAGCCCTTGTACCTGGCACTGGCCGACTTGGACCAGGCCAGGCATTTGGCCGCACAGCTGGCTTTCTATGGCATGCCAACCCAGGTGTTGCACACTGTTGACGAGCTGCGTGACGCATTTTCGCGGCGTTATCCGTTGGCACTGATTATGGATGTTGATTTTACCGGGGCCGACCGGGGACTGGCTCTGGTTGCAGAAATCCAGTCACAGGTTGAAACACCTGTTCCCGTGGTGTTTTTCAGTGCTGAAACAGCTGATACGATGGCGCGACTGGCAGCCGTGCGTATTGGTGGTGAAGCTTTTTTACAGGGCGAGCTGGATGCTTCCGATGTGCTGGAAGTGGTCGAAAATGCAGTCACACCTTATGCCCGGGAGCCCAGTCGGATACTGATCGTCGATGATTCCAGAGCACAGGCACTGGTCACTGAGCGGGTGCTCAATTCGGCGATTATCCTGACCCGTGTAGTGCATAATCCGACACTGGCCCTGCAAGAGCTGGATGAGTTCAATCCGGATCTGGTCATTCTTGACATGTATATGCCGGAATGTTCTGGTCCGGAGCTGGCCAAGATGATTCGCCAATGTGACCGCTTTGACAGTATTCCGATTATTTACCAGTCAGGCGAGGAAGATCTGGACAAACAGTTGTGGGCCATGCGGCAAGGTGCCGACGACTTTTTAACCAAGCCGGTGCGTCCAAGGGCGCTGATTGCCACTGTGCGTAATCGGGTGGCCAGGGCGCGTAGCCTGAAAGCACGCATGGTGCGTGACAGCCTGACCGGGCTGTACAATCACACGCATATTCAGCAGCTACTGGAAGAAACCCGTGAACGGGCCCGGCGCACCGCGCGTAAAATGTGCGTAGTGATGCTGGATATTGACCATTTCAAACAGGTCAACGACACACATGGCCACCCGCAGGGTGATCGTGTGATCAAAAGCCTGGCCATGCTACTGAAGCAGCGCCTGCGTAAAACCGACATGATTGGTCGCTATGGTGGCGAAGAGTTTGTCCTGATTTTACTGGATGCAGATGCTGCACAGGCCATGGCCGTGGTTGACGAGCTGCGTGAGCGTTTTCAACGCATGTATTTCCAGAGTACCGAGCAGGGTTTTCACTGCAGTTTTAGTGCAGGTGTGGCCGAGTGCGTCCCGGAGCAGGATTGTCCGGCAATGAACTGGATTTCACTGGCCGACCAGGCGCTATATCGTGCCAAAGCCGGCGGACGCAACCAGGTCGTGCTGGCTGACTGTTAACTTACTGGCTTTCGTCGGTTTGGGTTGCTGCCGCAGCGGCCCGGACTTTTTCCAGCAAGTATTTGGAAGCATAACCGTCTTGCGGCAGATCTTCACGCAGCTGAAAGCCACGGATGGCCTTGCGTGTATTAACCCCGACAATGCCGTCGGCGGTGCCGGTAGCCAAGCCCAGATCATTCAGCAGTTGCTGCAGCTCCAGGCGTTCTGTACGGCTGAGGGGCTGATCTTCGGTTGGCCAGCGGTGCAGGCTGAAATGCCCGCCCTGCAGACCATCGGCCAGTAGGCCGACTGCCAGCGCATAGGCGGTAGAATTATTGTATTTGAGAGTGCTGCGAAAGTTGTTCAGTTGCAGGTAAGCAGGTCCGCGATAGCCGGCGGGCAGAAAAATGCTGGCTTCCTGTTGCAGTTGTTCGGCGTTCAGCGTGATGCCTGATTGCAGCTCAACCCCCAGTTGCAGCCATTCTTTCAGGGTCTTGCGTTGCTCGCCATCGGCCATGGCGTGGTCGAACAGGGTAGGCAGCTGCACCTCGTAGCCCCAGCGGGCATCGCGTTGCCAGCCGGAGTTATAAAGGTAGTTGGCTGCCGAAGCCAGTGCATCAGGGGCCGAGTTCCAGATGTCACGCTTACCGTTACCGTCAAAGTCTACTGCGTGCTCAAGATAGGTGGTTGGCATGAACTGGGTTTGTCCCATGGCACCGGCCCAGGAACCGAGCATGGCCCGGGCGCTGATGTCGCCATTTTGAACAATACGCAAGGCGGCCAGTAGCTGATCTTCCCAAAACGCTGCACGACGGCCATTCCAGGCCAGAGTGGACAGCGAACGGATGATGTTTTTATCTCCGGTGTGCCGACCGTAGCTGCTTTCCATACCCCAGATGGCGACCAGCGTATAACGGTCTACACCATAGCGCTGCTCAAGCGTATCCAGGGTGCGCTTGTTCTCGGCCAGTAACGCCTTGCCTCGCGCGATACGCCAGGGCGAAAGCGCCCCTTCCAGATACTGCCATACCGGACGGCTGAACTCGGGCTGGCTCTGATCTGACTTGATGATGGATGGATCAGCATCCAGATCGGTAAATGCTTGCTCCAGCACCCAGCCTTCAATGCCGGCAGCCCGGGCTTTTTTTATAAAGCCTGTGCGCCACTGCTCAAAAGAAACAGTTTGTTCACCGGTTGTGGCCGGGGTGTTGTTCGCAGGCGCGGCATGCAGTAGGCCGGGTGCAGCGGCGAGGCCGAGTACGGCAGAAAAAACTAGAGAAGACAGCTTTGGCATGTGACAGGTCCTGAAAAATACAGCGCAAGTTTAGCACTATCATGGCGCACGACTCATGTTTTCAGTTAGCTGATGAGAAAGGAGTAAACGCAGGGGAAAAGTGCTGCAGGATGAGACCCGCCCGTGCGGGATTTGTTGCAAACAGGACAGCCAGTGCCGGAGGGCGGCACTGGCTGTATGGCATCAGGCCAGTTTTTTGTAACGTACACGCTTGGGCTGTGCAGCGGCATCGCCCAGACGCTGTTTGCGGTCTTCCTCGAACTCGGTGTAGTTGCCTTCGAAGAAGTACACGCTGCCGTCATCCTCATAAGACAGGATGTGGGTGGCGATACGATCGAGGAACCAGCGGTCGTGCGAGATCACCATGGCCGAGCCGGGGAAGTCCAGCAGGGCTTCTTCCAGTGCGCGCAGGGTTTCCACGTCAAGGTCGTTGGATGGTTCGTCCAGCAGCAGAAAGTTGCCGCCCTGTTTCAGGGTCAGTGCCAGGTGCAAGCGGCCACGCTCACCACCGGACAGATCCTTGACGAATTTTTGCTGATC
This sequence comes from uncultured Thiopseudomonas sp., assembly GCA_964495925.1. Taxonomy (GTDB): domain Bacteria; phylum Pseudomonadota; class Gammaproteobacteria; order Pseudomonadales; family Pseudomonadaceae; genus Thiopseudomonas. The sequence continues at coordinate 2,565 of CAZBXG010000014.1, read as the reverse complement.
CGAGCCCTTGAAGTTGAAGCGACCGACATAACCGCGTGACGGCACTTCATAGTTACCAATACGAATGATGTCCGAGCCGTCGGAAATCTGCTCCCACACGGTCTTGTTGCCGTCCAGGTTATCGCGGTGCTGATCGACACTGGCCACCTGCACGGTTTCGCCCAGCACGATTTCACCGGCATCCGGTTGTTCCTGACCGGTAATCATGCGGAACAGGGTGGATTTACCGGCACCGTTACCACCGATGATGCCGACAATCGCGCCCTTGGGAACGCTGAGGTTCATATTGTCGATCAGGACGCGGTCGCCGTAGCCCTTGCGTACGCCGTTAACTTCCAGCACCTTGTCACCAAGGCGCGGACCAGCCGGAATATAAATCTCGTTGGTTTCGCTGCGCTTCTGGAATTCCTGCGACTGCATTTCCTCGAAACGGGCCAGACGTGCCTTGGACTTGGTCTGACGACCTTTGGCACCCTGACGTACCCATTCCAGTTCGGCTTTCATCGCACGGTTGTGGGAGGCTTCCTGCTTGGCTTCGCGCTCCAGGCGGTCGGCCTTGGCTTCCAGCCATTGGGAATAGTTGCCTTCAAATGGAATGCCCTGGCCACGGTCCAGCTCCAGAATCCAGCCGGCCACGTTATCAAGGAAGTAACGGTCGTGCGTAATGGCGACCACAGTGCCGGGGAAATCGTGCAGAAAACGCTCCAGCCAGGCGACGGAGTCGGCATCCAGGTGGTTGGTTGGTTCGTCCAACAGCAGCATGTCGGGAGCCGACAGCAGCAGACGGCACAGGGCAACACGACGCTTCTCGCCACCGGACAGATGTTCGATTTTCGCATCCCAGTCAGGCAGGCGCAGCGCATCAGCGGCGACTTCCAGCTGGCGCTCAAGGTTATGGCCATCGGCAGACTGCAAAATGGCTTCCAGTTTGGCTTGTTCAGTTGCTAGCGCATCAAAGTCGGCATCGGGCTCGGCGTAGGCGGCGTAGACTTCGTCCAGACGGGCTTGTGCGTCCTTGATTTCCTGTACCGCCTCTTCAACGATTTCACGCACGTTTTTTTGCGGGTCCAGCTCAGGCTCCTGCGGCAGGTAGCCGATCTTGATGCCGGGCATCGGACGGGCTTCGCCGTTAAACTCTTTATCCACACCGGCCATGATGCGCAGCAGGGTAGATTTACCGGCACCGTTCAGGCCCAGCACACCAATCTTGGCACCGGGGAAGAACGACAGGGAAATGTCTTTGAGAATCTCGCGCTTGGGCGGCACCACCTTACCCAGGCGATGCATGGTAAAAACGTATTGGGACATGAAGAACCCTAAGTCAAAATTACAGAAAACGGGACCGCCTCCCGCAGGCATGAATGGCGGCTATTCTAGCTGAAAATTGCAGGCTGATATAGAGACAGGGCTATGTATGCTCGTGTGCTGGCTCTACTGTAGGAGTGACTTCAGTCGCGATTGGAGTTTGAGCCATAGCACTGTTGCTGGGCTTGGCATACCGATACGGCAAGTGCCGTAAGCTGCAAAGTGGTACAGAAGGAGGTTGGCTGGTAGACAAAATCGAGCAGCTAAAGCGTCAGGTTTGCGTCAAGGTTGAGCATCCGTTTTACTGGGTCAAAGTGCACTTAGGTAGGCGCTGAACAAACCCCAGCCCCAGCGCATATCTTGGTAAAACAGCCTAAGGGTGTTCTGAATAATGTTGGCGAGGCAGTCAGGGCTAGGCACAACGACCAGCGGGAGTAACAGCCAAAGGCTGGCCCGAAGGGCGAGCGTTAGCGAGTTAAAATCAGCGAAAAAGCGCAGTTTACTTGTAGTAAATGAGCATTTTGAGCTGCTTTTTAAAATCCGGCTGGCAGGCAAGTGCTGAAATGAGCTGTAATTTCAGAAAAAAGTCTAGTTGCTATATGCGGTGATTTAGGTCTGTTTTCTGGGCTCATTTGATGCTGATCAATATCAAATGAAAAGCGGTTATAGCTAAGTGTCTTATAGAAAACTGTGTTTTTGTTTTATTCATTACAAAACAATGACATGTCTTGGCGTGGCGCTTTGTTGCATCCCGTTCTTAATGCCAAATATAATATTTGCTGTTGTATAATTACGAGGGGGGTCCATGGCAGGAGGAAGATATGGGCAACATAAGGGTATCTGTGAAGCTGGCGATTGGTTTTTCAATCATCATTGTTATGACGGTGGTGGTTGCCCTGCTGGGGATTAACAATCAGCGACAGCAGGTGGAGGGTAACAAGAAACCTGAGCTGGCTAACGGAATGCAGGAGGGCACGCAAAGTGTTCGATTACTGAGCTTCGACAGCCGGTTGGGCATGGATACCTCGCTGGAAGAGGAAGCACGGCGTCTGCTGGAAAATCTGAACCAGAACAATGATGCGCTGCATTCACTGCTGTATATGCCGCGCTCAATAGAATTGTCAGGCCAGTTTGCTGATGCAAGCAAAAGAATCTACCAAGCCTTTGAAAACCTGACTGAAGCCAAAAAGAAAAACCAGTCTGCTTTGAACACAGCCCTTGAGTATGGTGCAGATTCTGACAGGTTGATTGGTGAGCTGA
>CAZBXG010000013.1:16545-32540 GCA_964495925.1 uncultured Thiopseudomonas sp. | reverse complement strand
ACGGCAATCAGTAGATGGGCAATGGTTTTGAACAGGGGGCTTTGGGTATTCATTTGACAATCCTGTTAAAAGAACACGTCTATGCGGAAATAAACCGGCCTTTCCTTACGTTCAAGGGCATCCGGGCGGGACAAGGTATGAGCGCTGGTGATGGACAGGGCCAGATGCTCACCCTGTGCGCTCAGCTCAATGGCATGGCTGGCCATACGCCCGCTGCTTTCATGGTTGTATTTATCGCCACGGATGGCGCCCAGGTCATAGGCTGCCAGCAGGCTGTATTGCTGCAGCAGGGGTTGTAACCAGTGCCAGGTGACCGGGCGGCTCCAGCGCAGCTGGTTACGCCAGTAGTAACCGCTATCGCCGGTCAGACTCTGGTCTTTGTAACCTCGGATGGAGTACAAGCCGCCCAAGCTGAAGCGCTGTGGGCTGTAAAGCACATCTTCACTGCGCTGGGCATTGAACAGGCTGTCAAAGCTGAAACGCTCACCGGCCAGCTGGAACGGTTGCAGGTAGCTGGCAGTCAGGGTGTATTTGTTATAGCGGGCCACTGGTTGCCAGCCTTTGGGTGAACCTTTGCGCTGGGCATCCAGTGCGCCGCTACCCCGTTGCCAACCCAGATCCAGGTTGAGAAAGGCACTGCCAATGCGCCGGCCATGGTTAAAGCCCAGTTGATACTCAGTCAGGCGCTGGCTGGAGACATCCAGTAGATAGTTGTCCAGATAGTTGCGGCCGCGTATGTGGCTGATACCAACATTCACAGCCGTTTTGCTGGTGCTGTCACGGTGTATCACCCGCTCGGCGGTCAGTGCCTGAGTGGTGCTGACGCCATCGAGCACAAACGAAAAGCCCTGCCCTTCGGTGCGTGTGCGGTAATAGCTGTGGTTATAGTGGTAATTGAAGATCCACCAGCCATAGGGCAGCTGGTAACTCAGGCCGTGGCTGGCCGAGTGACGATACCGGTCACTGACCGCATCCTTGCTGCCGCGGATATTCAACTGGTCAGCCAAGCCCAGCGGGCTGTCCCAGGTCAGCCAGCTGCTCCACTGTTGTTCGCCGGTGCTGCGCTGACCGTCGTTATGCCGACTTAGTCCGACACGCCAGGGTTTGCCACGCTCGCCACGGGCCACAACGCGGCTACCGCCAGCTTCTTCGCCAGGCTGCAAATCAAACTGCACTTGCCGGGATGGCAGGCGGCCCAGCTGATCCACCGCCTGCTCCAGCGAACGAATATTGAACGCTTGTCCTGCTTGCAGTGGCAGCAACATGCTCAATTCTTGCGCAGACAGCACACTGGCTCCGTCCAGTGCTTCCACATGCCCTTCCATCACCTGAATTTTTAACTGGCCGCTGCTCAGATCCTGGGCAGGCAGATAAGCCCGCGTGGTGACATAGCCGCGCTCAACATAGGCATGGGTGATGTCTTGCAGTAACAGATTGAGTTGTGCCGCTGTCAGGCATTGATTTTGATAGGGTGCAACCGCAGCGGCCTGTACGGCGGGCCTGAGTAACGTAACGCCCGCCAGTTCAACCTGTTGAATGTCGATGCAGCGGTCACCCGTGGGAACAAGAGCTTCGCTTGCTTCAGGCAGAGCACCGGGCAGGCTTTGCAGCTCGTCCAGTCGTTGCTGCTGATCCTGCAGCAACCGTTGCTGACGCTCACGGGCCAGATCACGGTCTCCAGGCAGGGAGGCGGCCTCTGCTGTGGTAATAACAAGCAGAAATGCACATACCGCTGCACTTCTGAGGAAATAAAATGCATCCATGCATATGCTCCTTGTAAGAACACCCAACATCCCTGAATGAATCTGGCACAACTATAGTCTGTATCCCGAACTTAATCCGTGCATACTTCACACTTTGGCGACACACCTCCCATGACTCGACTAAAGTTCCATAGGGGATCTGATGACCTGGCGCTACATCCTTAAACAACTGGGCTTTCCACCCGGCAGCCTGTTTATTTTGCTACTGGCCGCATGGTTGCTGCGCAACCGGATGCCACGCTTGGCAACTGCGTTATTTGTACTCACACTGACTGCTTTTTATGGTTTGAGCCTGCCTGTAACCACTCAACAACTTGCCAGCCAGCTGGAAACAGAGCCTGCGCTGACACAGGAGCAATGGCCGCATCTCAGCAAGCAGGCCGATGCCATTATCATTCTTGGCGGTGGTCGCGAGCCGGCCGATCCTGCCTGGATCAGTGATCAGCCCTCACTGTTTGCAGTCCAGCGCCTGCGCTACGGTGCGCGTCTGGCCAAAGCATCCAGCCTGCCCGTACTGCTCACGGGCGGCCTACACTTTGACCGCCCGCCCAGCGAGGCCCGCATCATGGCCGATACCCTGCAACAAGATTTCAACCTCACTGCACGCTGGCTGGAAGAGCGCAGCCGCACCACTTGGGAAAATGCACTGTTCAGTGCACAACTGTTACAGCCCGAAGGCATCCACAACATTGTCCTGGTGACCGATGCTTGGCACATGCAGCGCTCACGCTGGAGCTTCGAGCAGGCCGGCTTTCAGGTCATTCCTGCACCGCAAGGCTTTTATAGTGCGGCACAGCGCAAACCGCTCAATGGCTGGCTACCAGAAAGCCGGGCTTTCTGGCAAAACACTCAGCTGCTCAACGAACTGCTCGGCTTGTGGCTGTACCGGCTGGCTTATTCATAGTCCTGCGGGCAGCACAAGCAGAACATAGGCGAAGCAATGCCGCTTGATGTATGCTTGTGCGATATTTTCCACTCTTATCTACAGACAGAATCCGATCAGTATCATGCACGAACAGTATCAACCCGGCGAAGTCGAAGCCAAAGCCCAAAAATTCTGGGCAGACAACAAGTCCTTTGAAGTGACTGAAGACAGCAGCAAAGAGCCTTACTACTGCCTGTCCATGTTCCCCTACCCCAGCGGTCGCCTGCACATGGGGCATGTGCGTAACTACACCATCGGTGACGTCATCAGCCGCTACCAGCGCATGCTGGGCAAAAACGTGCTGCAACCGATGGGCTGGGATGCGTTCGGCATGCCGGCAGAAAACGCTGCCATCCAGAACAAGGTGGCTCCGGCGGCCTGGACCTACCAGAATATCGACTACATGAAAAACCAGTTCAACCAGCTCGGCCTGGCACTGGACTGGTCGCGCGAGGTTGCCACCTGTCAGCCTGATTACTACCGCTGGGAACAATGGCTGTTCACCCGCCTGTATCAAAAAGGCATCATTTATCAGAAAAAAGGCACAGTGAACTGGGACCCGGTCGACAACACCGTACTGGCCAACGAACAAGTGATTGATGGCCGTGGCTGGCGTTCCGGCGCGCTAGTGGAAAAGCGCGAAATCCCGATGTACTACTTCAAGATTACTGCGTATGCCGACGAGCTGCTCAGTAGTCTGGACAACCTGACCGGCTGGCCGGAACAGGTCAAAACCATGCAACGTAACTGGATCGGCAAAAGTTTTGGTGCCGACATCGTCTTTGATTACGACCTGGACAGCGTCGGCATTGACGGGCAACTGCGCGTCTACTCGACCCGTCCTGACACCCTGATGGGCGCCACCTATGTTGCCGTGGCCGCCGAGCATCCGCTGGCCCAGCGCGCCGCCGCAAGCAATGCAGCCGTGGCCGCCTTCATCAAGGAATGCCAGACCGCCTCCACCGCCGAAGCCGACATGGCCACTATGGAGAAAAAAGGCCTGGCGACCGGCCAGTATGTCATCCACCCGCTGACCGGTGAAAAGCTGGCGGTGTATGTTGCCAACTATGTACTCTGGGGCTACGGCGAAGGCGCGGTGATGGCCGTTCCGGCCCATGACGAGCGTGACTTCGAGTTTGCCAATCAGTACAGCCTGCCGATTCGTCAGGTATATCGCAGCACCAGCAATGAGCTGCAATTCAACGACAAGGAATGGCAGGACTGGTACGCCGACAAAGACAACATGCTTACCGTTAATAGCGCTCCGTACGACAACCTGGAGTTTCAGGCCGCCTTTGACTCTATTGTCGCCGATCTGGAAGCCAAGCAGCGTGGCGAGCGCAAAACCCAGTTCCGTCTGCGTGACTGGGGCATCAGCCGTCAGCGTTATTGGGGCTGCCCGATCCCCATCATTCACTGCCCAAGCTGTGGCGATGTTCCTGTGCCCGAAGACCAGCTGCCGGTTGTGCTGCCAGAAAACGTCATCCCGGATGGCAGCGGCAACCCGCTGGCCAAGATGCCCGAATTCTACGAATGCCAATGTCCGACATGTGGTGCCGATGCTCGCCGCGAAACCGACACCATGGACACCTTTGTCGAGTCGTCCTGGTATTACGCCCGTTATGCCTCGGCCCAGTTTGACCAGGGCCTGGTCGACAAGAAAGCCGCCGATTACTGGCTGCCCGTCAACCAGTATATTGGCGGCATCGAGCACGCAATTTTGCACCTGTTGTACGCGCGTTTCTTCCACAAGCTGATGCGTGACGAAGGTCTGCTTAACAGCGACGAACCCTTCACCAACCTGCTGACCCAGGGCATGGTAGTTGCCGATACGTTCTACCGCATGCTGCCCAACGGCGGTCGCGAGTGGTTCAATCCTGACGAAGTGGACGTACAGTTGGATGCCAAGGGCAAAGCCACTGGCGCAACTCTCAAAGCTGACGGCCAGCCGGTCGAGATCGGCGGCACGGAAAAAATGTCCAAGTCGAAAAATAACGGCGTGGACCCGCAAGTGATGATTGATCAGTACGGCGCTGATACCTGCCGCCTGTTCATGATGTTTGCCGCGCCACCAGAAATGAGCCTGGAGTGGTCCGACTCCGGCGTGGAGGGTGCCAGCCGCTTCTTGCGCCGTATCTGGCGTCTAACTCACAAGCATGTCAGCGCTGGCCCGGTCAATAAAACCACACCGGGCGAACTGAACCCAGCACAAAAAGAACTGCGTCACACCATTCATGCCGTCATCGAACATGCCAGCCGTGACATCAGCCAGCACCACAAATTCAACACTGCCATTGCCCAGGTCATGACATTGATGAACACGCTGGAAAAAGCACCTGTGGCTAGCGATATCGACCGTACCCTGCTGCAGGAAGGTCTGGAAACCGCCGTACTGTTGCTATCGCCGATTGCACCACACATCAGTCATGAAATCTGGCTGCTGCTGGGTCACGACACACCGGTGATTGACGCAAGATGGCCAGAGGCTGACCCTGCTGCTCTGGTACAGGACAGCATCAGTCTGGTGATTCAAGTTAACGGCAAACTGCGCGGCCACATTGAAGTGCCGGCCAGTGCCAGCCGTGAAGAAGTCGAAGCAGCGGCCCACACCAACGAAAATGTTCTGCGTCATACCGAAGGCCTGACCATCCGCAAAGTGATTGTCGTGCCCGGCAAACTGGTTAATATTGTTGCCAACTGAGTTGCACCCACAACAGCTGCTGCCGGTCCACTTCGGCAGCAGCACTGACCAAACCCAACCTGTAAAGGCTTCTCCCATGCGCCTAGCCCAACTCTTTACCCTGTCCTTGGCCCTGTTGTTGTCTGCATGCGGCTTTCAGCTGCGAGGCACCGGCAGCTTCGATTTTTCCCTGAAAGAACTGCGTTTCAGCTCTGACGACCGCTTGGCACCACTGGCCAAGACACTGCAAGAACGCCTGCAAGATCAGGGCGTTACCCTGACCGACAGCGCCGAGTACAGCCTCCACCTGGGCCGTGAAGCTTACAGCCAGCGCACCATCAGCTTTACTGCCGGCACCCGCAGTTCCGAACAGATGCTGACCAGCACTGTTGACTACGAGATCCGCTCCGGCCAGCTGCCCGCACTGATCAAGGGACAGGCCGAAGTCCAGCGTGTTCAGTCGTTCAACCAGAACCATGTGTCTGCCTCGTCAGAAGAAGCCAACATGCTGCGCGAAGAAATGCGCAACGAAATGGTAATGCAACTGATGCTGCGCCTGCAGGCAATCAAGCCGGAGCAACTGGCCGTACTGCGTGATGCAACCCAGGCCAAGGTAGATGCCGAAGCAGCTGCTCGCGAAGCAGAACACCAGCGCCTGCTGCAAGAAGAAAAACTCTTCCCGATCAACTGATGCGCCTGTACCCCGACAAACTGAATGCCCAGCTGCACAAGGGGCTGCTGCCCATTTACGTGGTTAGCAGTGATGATCCCTTGTTGCAGCGCGAAACCTGCGATGCCATTCGTCAACACTGTCGCCAGCAAGGCTTTAGCGAGCGTCAGGTGTTTCATGCCGAACGCAGCTTCGACTGGAATACCCTGCGCGAAGCCAGCGCCAGCCTGTCACTGTTTGCCGAGAAGCGCATTCTTGAGCTAAACATCCCCACCGGCAAACCAGGCGATACAGGCGCCAAAGTGCTGCTGGAGTATCTGGAACGTCCGGCAGAGGACACGCTGCTGCTGGTGATTACACCACGACTGGACGGCAGCACGCTGAAAACCAAATGGGCCAAAGCCCTGCTGGACAGTCCAGCCTGTGGTTTTGTGCAGATTCCGGTCATCACGCCCGAACAGCTGCCCAGCTGGCTTGGCCAGCGTTTGCAGAAGCACGGCCTGAGTGCTGACGCTGAAGTCCTGCAGTTCATCAGTGACCGAGTCGAAGGCAACCTGCTTGCTGCCTCTCAGGAAATCGAAAAACTGGTGTTGCTGACCGATGCCACACATCTGGACATGGAAACCGTCCAGCACTGCATTGCCGACAGCGCCCGCTATGACATTTTCACCCTGACTGACGCAATGCTTGCTGGTGATCGTGTACGCAGCCTGCGAATCCTCAACGGCCTGCGTAGCGAAGGCAACGAAGTACCGGTAATTCTCTGGGCCGTTGCCCGTGAAGTTCGGCAACTGGCCACCCTGGCCGCTCAGGTCGAGCAAGGGCAAAACATCAGTCAGGTGACCAGCCGAATCTGGCCGGCCAATCGCAAACCGCTGATACAAAAGGCATTGCAGCGCCAGCGGGCCAGTCACTGGAATCGGTTGTTGCAAAACATCCAGGTGATTGACGAGCAAGCCAAAGGCCAGCAAACAGGTGACCCATGGCTTGGCTTGCAGCAGGTTTTGCTGACCTTTTAGCAGCCTCTCATTTGTCTGTTAACGCAATCCGGCAACACAAAAACTTCAAGTAAATACTGCTCCAACCTCAGCAAGAACGACTTCAGTCACGGCTGATGATAGAGCATCTCCCCGTGGTTGAGCTGGGCATCGGTCGCGGCTAAAGCCGCTCTTACAGGAGTTTATTTATCGGCAGACGCTAATCAGCGACACCCGGCTACCCTGAAAGAAGATGACCAGTACAAGCCGTCTTCCCCGCATTTTGCTACACTAGACCGCTGTTTTTCTGGAGCTGTATATGGCCGATCTTTATCAACACCGGGCGCGCAAGCGCTTTGGCCAAAACTTCCTGCATGATGCTGGCGTCATTGACCGCATTCTGCGCTCTATTTATCCACGCGAAGGCGAACGTCTGCTGGAAATCGGTCCCGGACAGGGCGCCCTGACTGGTGGCCTGGTAGACAGCAATGCACAACTGGACGTAATCGAACTGGATAAAGACCTGATTCCACTGCTCAAGCTGCGCTTTGGACTCAAGCCCAACTTCACCCTGCATGAAGGTGATGCCCTGCAGTTTGATTTTTCCACGCTGAATGTGGAGCCGGGCAACCTGCGTGTAGTAGGCAACCTGCCTTACAACATTTCCACACCACTGATTTTCCATCTGCTTGACCATGCCAACCTGATCCGCGACATGCACTTCATGCTGCAAAAAGAAGTGGTCGAGCGCATGAGCGCCAAACCCGGTGGCGGTCACTGGGGCCGTTTGTCGATCATGGTGCAGTATCACTGCAAAGTGGAGCATCTGTTCAATGTCGGCCCAGGTGCATTCAACCCCGCGCCCAAAGTGGACTCGGCGATTGTCCGCCTGACGCCACACGCCGAACTGCCATACCCCGCGCAAGATGCCAAAGCGCTGGACCGCGTAGTACGTGAAGCCTTTAACCAGCGTCGCAAAACCCTGCGCAACACCCTTAAGAATCTAATGAGCAGCGAAGATATCGAAGCCGTTGGCGTTGACCCCGGCCTGCGCCCCGAACAGCTGGCCCTGGCCGATTTTGTCCGCCTGGCTGACCGCTTTACTGCCTTGCAAAAGTAAACCGTATTTATGAGCAATGATTTCCCCGTGCGGGTCAGGGTCAGTACCCGCTATATTCCAGATCACTCGGTACCTGCCGAACAACGCTATGTGTTTGCCTATGACATTGTCGTACGCAACGAAGGCGACGAGCCGGTGCAACTGTTGAGCCGCCACTGGATCATTACCGACGGTGACGGTAAAACCCAGGAAGTTCGTGGTGAAGGTGTGGTCGGCGAGCAGCCGGTCATTCCGCCCGGCACCGAGTACCGTTATACCAGCGGCACCCTGCTCAACACCGAAGTGGGCAGCATGCAGGGCAGTTTCGGCATGCAGACCGAAGACGGTGTTGCATTTGACGCACCCATTGCGCCCTTTACGCTGGCTCAGCCCGGAGCACTCCACTGATGGCCACCTATGCCGTAGGCGATTTGCAGGGCTGCTTGCAGCCACTGCAACAACTGTTACAGCGGGTCAGTTTTGATCCCGCACATGACCGCCTGTGGCTGGTTGGCGATCTGGTCAACCGTGGGCCGGACTCGCTCGGCACCCTGCGCTTTTTGTATGAAATGCAAGATGCACTGACCATCGTGCTGGGCAACCATGACCTGCATTTTCTGGCTACCATCTGGCATCCTGACTTTCTGCGCAAACACGATACCTTGCAGGAAATCCATGAAGCGCCCGACTGCGCCGAGCTGGTCAGCTGGCTGCGCCAGCAAAAACTGGCCCACTTTGACCCTGCCTTCAACGCATTGCTGGTACACGCTGGCGTACCACCCCAATGGTCGCTGGAGCAGGCACTGGCTCGTGCGGCAGAAGTCGAAGCGGTGTTACAGGATGATGCCCGTATCAGTGATTTTTTCCTCAATATGTATGGCAACAAACCCAAGCTGTGGAATGACCAGCTGCAAGGCCATGAACGCCTGCGGGTCATTACCAACTACTTTACCCGTATGCGTTTTTGCAATGCCGAAGGAAAATTACAGCTGAAAGCAAAAAACGGCCCTGATCAGGCACCGGAAGGCTTTGGTCCCTGGTTCAGCTATCCCGGTCTGACGCTCGAACAGCGCCGGATTATTTTTGGTCACTGGGCAGCCCTCGAAGGGCGCAGCACACATGCCAATGCCATCGCACTGGATACCGGCTGCGTGTGGGGCGGAGCCATGACCTTGTATAACCTTGAAAGTGGCGACTATCACCGCTGCGACTGCCCTGTCTGACACTCTACGAGAGAGGCTTTAACCGCTCCCAGACCATAAAGCACGGCTAAACGCGCTATGACAGTTACTTTTTAATCTATAAAACAGCATTCAAGACGGAAACCATAAATGGAACAGTTTGGATACCTCAGCACCGCAGAAACCGCCGAACTGGCAAAAAACAATGCGGTCATCGTTGATATTCGCGATGCGGACAGCTTCGCTCAAGGCCATATGCCTGGCGCGATTCATCTGGACAATCATTCAGTTGCAGCTTTTATTCAACAAGCTGACATGGATGCACCAACGGTGGTGGTTTGCTACCACGGCCACGCTAGCCAAAGCGCAGCAGCCTACCTGCACAGTCAGGGTTTTGATCAGGTATACAGCATGAACGGCGGTTTTGCCGACTGGAGCTTACAATTTCCCGACCAAATCGAGCACGACAGTCAGGAATAACTTGGTCTGGCAAAAATTATTATCGGACAAAGGGCCGACAAACCAACCGTATGACGCTTCGTGAATGGAAGATTACCGACAGTAGCCTGACCGCGATAAAAGTGATCGGCATTCTGGCAATGCTGCTCGACCACTACAACAGTTTCCTCAATACTGAACACAGTCCACTGTTGTTTGAAACTGGTCGCTTGGCTCTGCCGCTATTTGTCTTTGTGCTGGGCTACAACCTGGCCAGAATTCCCAGCCAAAAACTGCCGCAACTCATACTGCGTCTTCTGATATTTGGCGTTATTTCTACACCTGTCTACAACATACTAAGCGGCGGCATCGGGCATTGGTGGCCGCTGAACATCCTGTTCACTTTGCTGGTGGCTACAGCAATCGTTTACCTACTGTCGGCTCAAGCTTCCAGCCACTGGCAAATGCCCATCCGGCTGACCGGCGCACTGTTCTTTATCGTGACCGGTGGTCTGGTTGACTACCTCTGGGTTGGTCCTGCACTGGTCGTGGTGATCTGGCGCTTGTTTGCTGATGTTCGGCCAAAAGAGCGCACAATGTTAAACATTGCTCTAATCGTACTGACGATTTTACTCTGCCTGCTCAATGACAGCCTGGCTGCACTTTTCGCTGTGCCTGTCATATTGTTGTGTATACAACTATGCCAAAATATCGACTTGCCACGAATGAAGTGGTTTTTCTACTGGTTTTATCCGGGACACTTGCTCGCACTGCTGTTGCTCAGAGGTTAAATTTCCTCAACATCCACTGCTTTTGCAGTACAGAAAAACACATCACTCCTGCCGCAACAACCACAAAAAATCCCCGCCACTCTCACGAATGGCGGGGATTCTGTTACAGCTGACGATAGGCGTTTACGAGTTGCGAATGAGGTGATCAAACGCACTCAGTGAAGCCTTGGCACCATCACCCATGGAGATGATGATCTGCTTGTACGGCACAGTGGTCACATCGCCGGCAGCAAAGATGCCAGGAATGTTGGTAGCGCCACGGGCGTCGATTTCGATCTCGCCACGGTTGGACAGTGCCACTGTATCTTTCAGCCACTCGCTGTTTGGCAGCAGACCGATCTGAACAAAGATGCCTTCCAGCTCAATGGTGTGCAGCTCTTCAGTGGCACGGTCTTGATAAACCAGTGCAGTCACCTTGCTGCCGTCGCCTTTGACTTCGGTGCTCAGTGCATTTTTGATGATCTTGACGTTGGGCAGGCTGGCCAATTTTTTCTGCAATACCTCGTCTGCACGCAGCTTGGTGTCAAACTCAATCAGGGTCACTTCGGCCACAATACCGGCCAGGTCAATCGCCGCTTCCACACCAGAGTTACCACCGCCAATCACTGCAACACGTTTGCCCTTGAATAGCGGGCCATCACAGTGCGGGCAATACGCCACGCCACGGGTACGATATTCTTGCTCACCCGGCACATTCATTTCACGCCAGCGGGCACCCGTAGCCAGAATCACGGTTTTGGCTTGCAGCTTGCCGCCAGACTCAAACTCAACGGTGTGCAAGCCACCCTGCTCGGCTGCTGGCACCAGACGACTGGCACGCTGCAGATTCATGATGTCAACGCCGTACTCACGTACATGCTCTTCCATGGCGCGGGCCAGTTTCGGGCCTTCGGTTTCTTTAACGGAGATAAAGTTCTCAATCGACAGGGTATCCATCACCTGACCGCCAAAGCGTTCGGCAGCAACACCGGTGCGGATGCCTTTACGGGCCGAATAAATGGCCGCCGCAGAACCGGCCGGACCACCGCCCACAACCAGTACTTCGTACGGTTCTTCCTCGTTCATTTTTTCAGCCGCACGGTCAGCAGAGCCGGTATCCAGCTTGGCCATGATTTCTTCCACACCCATGCGGCCCTGACCAAACATTTCGCCATTCAGGAACACCATCGGCACTGACATGACCTGACGCTGCTCAACTTCCTGCTGGAACAGTGCACCATCAATCGCCACGTGGCGAATATTCGGGTTCAGCACCGCCATCAGGTTCAGTGCCTGCACTACATCAGGGCAGTTCTGGCAGGACAGGGAGAAATAGGTTTCAAACTCGAAGCGGCCATCCAGCTGCTGAATCTGCTCAATCATTTCCTGCGCCAGCTTGGATGGGTGACCACCCACTTGCAGCAAAGCCAGTACCAGCGAGGTGAACTCGTGCCCCATCGGGATACCGGCAAACACCACACCCATGTTTTCGCCAATGCGGTTCAGGCTAAAGGAAGGCTTGCGCTCGTCTTTGCCGTCCAGCTTGAGGGTGATTTTGCTGCTGAGGCCAGCGATTTCTTCCAGCAAGCCTTTCAGCTCGGTCGATTTGGCGCTGTTATCAAGGGACGCAACGATCTCGAAAGGCTGCGTCACCTTCTGTAAATAGGTTTGAAGCTGTGCTTTAAGGTTGGCGTCCAACATGATTAACCTCTGTAAATATTCTTACTTGGGATGTCTGTCACCGACTTGCTTCTTGTGAAAACAGCAGGCAACAGAGACAAAATTCGGATACAAAAACGCCCGGACGGGTAAGCCCGGGCGTTGGTACTTGCCGGCAGCTTAGCCGGCAAGTGATGCAAATCCAGGCGTTAAGCTTAGATCTTGCCTACCAGGTCCAGGGAAGGAGCCAGGGTAGCGTCGCCTTCTTTCCACTTGGCCGGGCAAACTTCGCCAGGGTGGGCAGCAACGTACTGGGCAGCTTTAACCTTGCGCAGCAGCTCTTGAGCATCGCGACCAACACCGCCAGCGTTGATTTCAACAATCTGGATCACGCCCTGTGGGTCGATAACGAAAGTACCGCGGTCAGCCAGGCCAGCTTCTTCGATCATCACGTCAAAGTTGCGGGTGATCAGACCGGTTGGGTCACCAATCATCGGGTAGTTGATCTTGCCGATTTCTGGGGAGCTGTCATGCCACGCTTTGTGGGTGAAGTGGGTGTCGGTAGAGACGGAGTAGATTTCTACGCCCAGCTTCTGAAACTCTGCGTAGTTGTCAGCCAGGTCGCCCAGCTCGGTCGGGCAAACAAAGGTGAAGTCGGCAGGGTAGAAAAACACTACGGACCACTTGCCTTTCAAATCAGCTTCGCTGACTTCGATGAACTCACCGTTGTGGTAAGCAGTTGCTTTAAAAGGTTTAACTTCGCTGTTGATGTAAGCCATCGGTATTTCTCCAGTGGGTGTTGGTAAACTTTACGCTGTTTATACTAGGCAAAAAATCTTGTTAGGTATAATTGATTGATAAAATGATAACGATAGATTTAGACAATCAACAATATCTCTAATCAATTCGCCACACCCCATGTAGATGGGGCCTGATAAATTTTATTCAAGACCCGGACACCAAGTCCGACGCTATCTGGCCCGTCTGCTATCATCGCACAAAGCTTTTTATCGACAAGAGATTTCATGATGCAAATCTACAAGGTAGGCGGCGCCGTTCGTGACCAGTTACTGGGCCTGTCTGCACAGGATAATGACTGGGTGGTGGTCGGCAGCACCCCGGAACAGTTGCAAGCACTGGGTTACCGCCCGGTAGGTGAAGGCTTCCCGGTTTTTCTGCATCCAGACAGTGGCGAAGAGTATGCACTGGCCCGCACCGAACGCAAAAGCGGCCATGGCTATGGCGGCTTTACCTTTTATGCCGAGCCTTCGGTGACACTGGAAGAGGATTTGCAACGCCGCGACCTGACCATCAACGCCATGGCGATGAATAGCGAAAATCAATTGATCGACCCTTATGGCGGCGCTGCCGATCTTGAAGCGGGCATTCTACGGCATGTTTCCCCAGCTTTTGCCGAAGATCCGCTGCGGGTGTTGCGGGTGGCCCGTTTTGCCGCCCGCTTTGCCAGCCGTGGCTTTGTGATTGCCGGAGAAACCCTGCTCCTGATGCAGCAACTGGCCGAATCTGGTGAACTGGCCCACCTGACCGCTGAACGAGTCTGGCAGGAATGTGCCCGTGCCCTAATGGAACCGGCCCCGGATGTATTTATCCGGGTACTGCACGAAACCGGCGTGCTCAAAGTGCTGTTACCGGAAGTGGATGCCTTGTTTGGCGTACCGCAACGCGCCGAGTTTCACCCGGAAATCGACACCGGCATCCATATACTGATGACGCTGCAACAATGTGCCCGTTTCGAGCAGAACCTGAATGTGCGCTGGGCCTGCCTGCTGCACGATTTGGGCAAGGGTATTACTCCTGTTGATATTTTACCCCGACACCTGGGCCACGAAGCACGCGGCATTCCCCTGATTGCCGCCGTCAACCAACGTTTACGGGTGCCACGGGAAATCGCCGAACTGGCGTTACTGGTTGGCGAATATCACCTGCACAGTCACCGCGCGCTGGAATTAAAACCGGCAACATTGCTCAAGCTATTGCTACGGCTGGATTGTTTGCGCCGACCAGCACGGCTGGAAGAATTTGCCAGTGCCTGCGAAATGGATGCCCGAGGCCGTCTTGGGTTGACCGAGAAAGAGTATCCCCAGGCTGAATACCTGCGAGAAGCTGCTGTTCGTGTACGACAAGTAAATGTGCAGCCATTATTGGCGCGGGGGCTAAAAGGGGCAGAACTAGGCGAGGCTTTGTATCGCGAGCGGCTGAGAGTACTGAAGGGTTATTGTAATCAGTAGGATTTTTTGCACTTCGGTATTGGGCCCTGTCGAAGCACTATGCAAAGCTGACGCTGCCACTGCCGCAAGCGGCAATGACGCTGATGCTTTACACAGTGCTTCGACCTGACCATCAAATCTTGTGCGGACGGAGGGAATTAGTCCGGTTTTACCGGACTGCTGTTGCTGTGTTTGGCTAATTTTCAGAGTGTTAGCCATCTGCAGCAGCCTGATCCATTGTATCGCAATCAGGCCTGCAGACCTTTCAATACCAAATTGATAAGCATCCGCACCACAACCTTACACGGCGACAGCAGCCCAGCCTAGCTGGGCCACCCTCTCCCAACCGCCAAGGTGTATCAACAGTGAGGGTGAGGCCGGAGCAAAGCATCAGCACTTGTGCCGAAGCCTGCTTCGGTGCAGGTGCGTCAGCTTTGCGTAGCGTCTCACCCTCACTGCCACACCGCAGGCAAAAACCTACCTCATATCCTGCAGGCGTTTTTCAATGGATGCAGCAATCCCCATCGCACTCAGGCCGCAATCGGCCAGCATTTGCGTTTGATCACCGTGATCAATATAGGTATCCGGCAAGCCCAGCTGCAACACCGGCACGGTAATGCCCTGCTCATGCAGATACTCGGTGACCGCACTACCGGCACCGCCCTGCACCGCGTTTTCTTCAATTGTTACCAACAATGAATGTTGCTGTGCCAGCTCCAGCACCAGTGTCTCGTCCAGCGGTTTAACAAAGCGCATGTCGGCTACACTGGCTCCAAGCGTTTCTGCTGCCTGCAACGCATTGCCAAGCTGGGTTCCAAACACCAGAATCGCCACACCTTCACCCTGACGGCGCAGCACACCCTTGCCGATCTCGATGCCCTCAAGGCTGTCGCTGACCTCAACGTTCGGGCCAGTGCCCCGCGGATAACGTACCGCTGCCGGCCCCTGATAGTGATAGCCGGTGTTGAGCAGCAGACGCAGTTCGTTTTCGTCACTGGGCGTCATGATGACCATATTGGGAATGCAGCGCATGTAGGACAGATCAAAACTGCCGGCATGGGTTGCGCCGTCTTCACCTACCAGTCCGGCGCGATCAATGGCAAACAGCACATCCAGATTTTGCAGGGCCACATCATGAATCAGCTGGTCATAGGCGCGCTGTAAAAAGGTCGAGTAAATCGCCACCACCGGCTTGCCGCCTTCGCAAGCCATGCCGGCAGCCAGAGTCACCGCGTGTTGCTCGGCAATCGCCACATCAAAATAACGCTCGGGGAAACGCTCGCTGAAAGCAATCAGGTCCGAACCTTCTTTCATCGCCGGGGTAATGCCAAACAGGCGCTGGTCGGCCTCGGCCATATCACACAACCAGCGACCAAAAATATGTGAATAGCGCGGAGTTTTATCCTTGACGTGATCATGTGCATTAATCGCGTGATAGGCGATCGGCGAGTCTTGTGCCGGAGCTAGCCCCTTGCCCTTCTTGGTGATCACATGCAGAAACTGCGGCCCCTTCAGGTTGCTCATATTGCGCAGCGTACTGATCAACATGGGCAAATCATGTCCGTCGATTGGGCCGATGTAGTTCCAGCCCAGCTCCTCAAACAG